>NZ_JBVHVT010000093.1:0-35493 GCF_055564695.1 Streptomyces sp. NPDC029014 | reverse complement strand
TACCAGCTAGCCAGAAGAGACAAGCGGGGGATAATCGCAGGGCGGTCCATCCAACACCCCCCCCCCCCCCCCCCCCCCCCCCCCGCTCCCTCCCCCGCCGCTCCCGCCATGGCCACCACCACCGCCAGCAGGCACCACGCCACCACATCGGCCACCGCCGCACAGGCCATCGCCACCGTCCCCACCGGCGTGCCCTGCAGCCCCTGATCCGCCAGGATCCGCGCCAGCACCGGGAACGCGGTCACGCTCAGCGCGACGGCCACGAACAGTACGAACTCCGGGCGCCCCACCTCCTCCGGCGCGAACGAGCCGTACATCGCCAGCGCGAGCAGAGCCCCCAGCCCCAGCGGCACCCACAGGCTCGCCTGGCTGACGGCCACAACGGCCGGCCCCCGCCCCCGCAACAGCCCCGGATCCAGCTCTAGCCCCACCAGGAACATGAAGACCAGGAGCCCCAAGTTCCCCAGCACCCCCAGGTACGGGAGCACCTCCCCCGGCAGCAGCCACCGACTCCCCTCGGGCCACAGCCACCCGAGCAACGAGGGCCCGAGCACGATCCCCACCAGGATCTCCCCCACCACGGCGGGCTGCCCGAGCCGGCGCACCACGGCTCCGGCAAGACCACACGCGAGCACGACCACGGGCACGGCAACGAGCACTGCTTCGAGCGGATCACGTAAGGCCCCCACCGCCCCCAGGCTTCCGCCACCAGCCCCACGGCGCAACGAACACCCCCACACTTCCAGGGGTCGGCGTCGAGGAACGATCCGCGTCAACGGCGTTAACGCCGTTAACACGCCCAAGCACCACGGCAGCAAGCGGCGAGCGGCAAGCGGCAAGCGGCAAGGCACGCCGACGCCGCGCACTGCCTCAGGACACCCCGGGACACCCCATTAACGGCGTTAACGCCAAACCCACCCACAGCCCCTCATCACGCCACTACATTGGCCCTGTCACCAGTCCCGCCGCAGCGACCCCACCCAGCCGCTCGGCCACCCACCCGCAGGAGAGACCCACGTGGCCAGGCCCCGACAGGAACGCGCCGAAATCACCCGGCAGGCGATCCTCGACGGCGCGGCCATCGCCTTCGACCGGAACGGCTTCGGGGGCACCAGCCTCGGCGACGTGGTCCGGCACGCCGGAGTCACCAAGGGCGCCCTGTACTTCCACTTCCCGTCCAAGGAAGCTCTCGCCCGCACCCTGATCGAGGAGCAGTTGCGGGTCTCCGAGGGCATTTCCGCCACCGTCGGGCCGGGTGCCGGCGTCGGACTTCAGACGGTCATCGACCTGACGCACCGGATGACGCACGGGCTGCTCACCGACCCCCGCATCCGAGCCGGCATCCGCCTGATCATCGAGTTCGGCTCGTTCACGGACCCGGATCCGTCGCCGTACAACGTATGGATCGACACTCTCCGGGCCTGCCTGACGCCCGCCCAGAAGGCCGGTGACATACTTCCTTCGCTGAGCGTCCCGAACCTCTCGACGCTACTGGTCGGCTCCTTCACCGGAATCCAGGTCACCTCGCACGTCCGCACCGCCCGCGAGGACCTGCACAGCCGGGTCGTCGACTTGTGGAACCTCCTGCTCCCGGGGATCGTGCCCGCGCACCGCATATCGCACTTCGACCCGGCGGCATCGCCCGCGTGCCGCACCGAACTCGGCCTCGCCACAACGGCCCCCACAACAGCTCACGCCACCGCCGGCTGACCCGCCACCCCACCGGCATCGGCCCCTCCGGGCGCCTTCACACCCCAATCCGTTAGCAAAACCCAAGCGTGGCGCCCACATCCACCCCGGAACGTTAGTAAAGTCCCTCTCATGACTTCGCCTTCCTCCCAGAGCGACCGCGAGAAGGTCGTCTCCAAGCTGCCCCCGTGGCTCCGCCAGGAGTTGAAAATCCGCACCGCCCAACTCCGGGTGGACATCCAGGACGCCGTCCACGAGGGCATCGCCCACTGGAGCGCGCTCGCGTCCGCCCCCTCCCCCGTCGACACGTCGGGCGCCGAGTCGTTCTCGACCTGGCTGCCCGCCGGCCAGTGGGAGTCCTTCCGCACCGACGCCAAGGACCGCGGCGTCTCCCTCATCCAGGGGCTGGCCCAAGCCGTCCGCCTCTGGCTGGAGATGAACCCGGCCCCCACCGTCAAGCGCCCCTCCGTCGTACGCCGCATCGTCGTGTGCAACCAGAAGGGCGGCGTCGGCAAGACCGCCATCACCGCCGGCACCGGCGAGGCACTGGCCGAGGACCCGGACAGCCTGCACCCCGTCCGCGTGGCCCGCCAAATGGCCCGCCGCTCCTCACCCGAAGAGGCGCCCTCCCCCCTCCACCCCGACACCGCCGCCACCCCCCTGGACCTGGAAGACCTCCCGGGCCTCGGCATGCGCGTCCTGCTGGTCGACTTCGACCCCCAGGGCCACCTCACCAAGCAGCTCGGCCACCACCCGCTCC
This sequence comes from Streptomyces sp. NPDC029014, assembly GCF_055564695.1. NCBI lineage: Bacteria > Bacillati > Actinomycetota > Actinomycetes > Kitasatosporales > Streptomycetaceae > Streptomyces > Streptomyces sp. NPDC029014. The sequence continues at coordinate 33,044 of NZ_JBVHVT010000093.1, read as the reverse complement.
CCATCGGCGGCGACAGCCTCACCTGCCACATGGCCGGAGAGGCCAAGGGCCCGCTCGCCGACCTGGTCGTCTCCATCGAGCACGACCGCTTCGGCGACCGCCTGCACCTCCTCCCGGCCTGCACGGACGCCTTCCTCCTCGACGTCCGCCTCTCCACGGTCCGCGCCCGCGAGGCCGCCCTCGAACGCGCCCTCTCACCCCTCGAATCCGACTACGACGTCATCCTCATCGACTGCCCCCCGAGCCTGGGCCTCAGCATGGACGCCGCCATCTACTACGGCCGGCGCCGCGAGACCGAGCAGCAGGGCGCGTCCGGCGCGCTGATCGTCGTCCAGGCCGAGGACTCCTCTGCCGACGCGTACGACCTCCTCACCTCCCAGATCAACGACCTCCGCGACGACCTCAGCCTCGACATCGACTACCTCGGCCTCGTCGTCAACCTCTACGACGGCCGGCGCGGCTTCATCGCGACCTCCTCCCTCCAGGCGTGGATGGACATAAAGGATCCGCGTGTCGTCGCCGTCGTACCGGACCTCAAGGAACAGCGCGAGGCCGTACGCATGAAGCAGCCCCTCTTCGTCTACGCCCCCAAGGGCGACCAGGCCGTCGCCCTGCGTGCCCTGGCCCGGGAGATCTCATGAGCAGCAAGGCCGACAAGCTCGGAGTCTCGGCGTCGTTCGCGCGCGCCCAGCCCGTCAGCGTCAGCTCTCGCCGGGCAGCCATCGCGGAGGCCACCGGGGCCCCTACCTCGGGCGTGGTCCCGCCGTCCGAGGTGCCCATCGAGGCCCTCGCCCACAACCCGTTCAACCTCCGCGAGGACCTGACCGAGCTCGACGAGCTGGCCCAGTCCCTCGCCTCCCGCGGTCAGCTCCAGCCCCTCGCGGTCGCCACCCGCATGGCGTTCATGGATGCGCACCCCGGGCAGACGGAGGGCCTGGGCCGCGCCCCGTACGTGGTCATCGACGGCAACCGCCGCCTGGCCGCGGCCCACCTGGCGGGCCTGCGTACCCTGCACATCCACGTGAACGACTCCCTCGCCGCGTCGGCCGCGGACATCCTGGAGTCGGCGCTCATCGCGAACGTGCACCGCGTCGACGTAGCTCCGATGGACCAGGCCCGTGCCCTCCAGGAGCTGGTGGACGTGCACGGCTCCCAGGCCCAGGTCGCCAAGCGGCTCGGCAAGACCCCGGCCTGGGTCTCCCAGCGGCTGACCCTGCTGAACCTGACCCCGGCCCTCCAGGACAAGGTCGACACGGGGGAGCTGAAGGTGGAGCCGGCCCGGCGCATCGGCCGTCTCCCGCAGGAGCAGCAGGAGGCCGCGGCCTCGGAGTCCATCAACACCCCCGCGCCGCCCCGCCAGCGCACGACCCCGTCACCCCCGCCGCAGGTGACGGCTCCGACCCCGGCGACGCCGACCCCGACCCCGACCCCGGCGTCGGCGCCGACGCCGACGCCCACCCGGACCCCCGCTCCGACGCCGGCGCCGACACCCGCACTCACGACACCCGCACTCACGACGCCCGCAGCCGCTCCGCCCGCCACGCCCCGCATCACGATCGCCACGGACTCCCCGGAAACGATCGCGGACGCCCTGACCGCCCACCTCACCCCGGACGACCTCAAGGCGGTGACGGAACTCCTGATCACCCGCATCTGAGCGGGGGAGGGGCACCACCCACGCCGGGGGCGCTGACGGCATTAACGCCGTTAACGCCCCCACGTGCGTTTCACATGAGGGCGTTAACGGCGTTAATGGCGACCCGACGGTCCCGGAGGGACTCAGAGAGGGACTCAGCGGAGCCCACAGGGACCCAAGAGGGACTCAAGGAGCACTCAAGAAGCGCTCAACAGGGACTCGACCGGGCCTCGACAGGGACTCAAGAGAGACCGGAGGGACTGAAGGGACTCAAATCCGCCATTACCTTCAGACCGTTTCCGGCCACCCCCTCCGGGCAGCCCGACACGGCCCCAGAAGCGGAACGGCAGCCAACCACCCGCCACACAGGCCGAAGTGGCAAGCAAGGGCCGGGGGAGTGCACAGGGACTGAAAGAGCCCACCGGGCAGGGTCCGAACCGGAACCGGAAAGGGTCCCAAGGGACCGAAGGGACCGAATCAGGCAACTGTCGGCGCGGACAGTCCGCGCTGCGACCGAACGGTCTTCTTGCCGACCTGTCGCGGCGCGATCGTGCGCGGGTCGACGGCCTCGCCCGGCGCGCCTTCCTTGTACAGTCCCTCGGGCTCGGCGTCCCGGTCGTGCGGCAGCAGGTAGAAGACGCGCCGCTTCTGCAGGCCGCTGTCGGGGTCCGCTTCCGCCGTGTCGCCGAGCTCGGTGAAGCCGATCATGCGCCCGTCGCGGTGGTAGCGCGGTTTCCCCCGGCGCCGCGGGGTCTTGTCCAGGGCCTGGCGCACGTAATCGAGTTCCTCGGGGTCCTCCAGCCACACCACTTTGTCCTCGTGGGCGAGATCGCTTGCCGTCAGTAGCGAGCTCATGGCCTGGATCCTTCCTCGTTCACGTCGGCCCTTGCGGGCCCCCGGTTCCTCCACGCCGCGAGCGGCGCCGATGCCGATGCCGATATGCGGCAGGGCCCTGCAGGCCGCCGTCGGCTGGTGGGTCTGTTCATCTTCCTTGTCCATCGTAGGCGTGCCCACCCGTGTGAGGTGGCACACGTCGGCCGATCACGTCGCGTTTGCCCGGTTTGCGTCGCGCGGTGTCTACTCCTCCTCGGCCAGGAGGGCGAGACCGGGGTAGAACTTCTGTCCGTTCGAGCGGAGCATCTCACTGGGTGAGGCCACGCCGACCTCGGCGCGGATACGTGTGGCGAACGCGCGGGTGGTGGCGGGGCGCAGGCCCTCTCCATCAAGGCACCATGCACTGTAGGCCCGGTAGAGGGCTCCCTGCTCCACTTTCAGATCGCGGGCATCGGGCAGGTCAGCCCCGGTGGTGCAGCATTCTGCGAGGAACCGCCCGATGTGGTCCTCGGTCGTGGCGTAGGCCTGGGTGGCCGTACGGACGACACTGGGCCCGGTCAGGGCCGGCTTGGTCGCGAGGTAGCCCTTGGCGCCCTGGATCATCCAGTGGAGAATGCCCGGGCCCTCCTCCTGGACGAGCGCCTCCGCCAGGTTGTCGATCTTGCGGTGATCGGGGACGACCCGCTCGAAGGGGATCAGCCGGATGCGCCGCCAGAAGGCGTGGCCGCCGGTGCCGACCTCCGGGCGGTGGTTGCCCAGCAGCCACAGCTTGTGCGTGGGTTCGAAGCTGAAGAAGTCCTGCCGCATGCGACGGGCCTTGAGGCGGTCACCGCCGGTGAGCAGCTTGACGCGGGCCTCGTCGAACTTGTCGTGCGGCTTGAGCTCGCTGCACACGAACAGGCGGCGGCCGTGGAGCTCCGTCAGCTCGGTGGAGTGCTCGTTGAACTTGCCGCGCTCCATGAGGAAGCCGGGCGGGGCGACGTCCGCGTAGTCGCCGAGGATCTTGATGACGACGTCGAGGAGGGCCGACTTGCCGTTGGCGCCGACGCCGTACAGGAAGGGCAGGACCTGGCCGCCGACGTCACCGGTGATGGAGTAGCCGAGCAGGAGATGAAGGAAGTTGATCATCTCCTTGCCCTTGTCGTCGTCGCCGAAGGTCTGGTGCAGGAAGTCGTGGAACCGGGGCGTCGGCATGGCCTCGGGGGCCAGGTGGGTGGCGCGCGAGTGCAGGTCCCGGATGGGGTCGGGCTTGTGCAGGTCGCCGGTACGCAGGTCCACCACGCCCGACGGGGTGCACAGGGCGTACTTGTCGCCGTCGAGGGAGTCCGGGTCCAGGGCGAGTTCTGGGGAGGCCTTGGCCTGGGCGAGCATGGCCTTCACGCCCGACGTGGACATGGCGCGCTTGCGGTGCTGGGCGAGTTCGCGGTCGGTGAAGACGCCGCGCGGGTCGTGGCCGGGCAGTTCCTCGGCCATCTCTCCGGCGGCCCAGATCGCGGCCTTCTCGCCGCCGGTGCGCTTCCACCGGTACTCGTCCCACACGTACCAGCCCAGTCCCTCGACGTGGCGGAACCGGTCGTGGTGGAGGTGTGCGAACAGTTTGGCGTTGCCGCGGTCGGTGAGGTTGCGCAGCAGGCCGGCGGAGATGAAGTCGCCCGCGGTCGACCCGGCCGGGGCCGCGGTCTGCTGGGCGGGCAAGCGGCGGCCGCCGCGCCGGCCGCGCTTGGCGGTGGCTCCGGGCGGGTCGGCCGACGTATCGGCAGGGGCTCCGTCAGAGGTGCCGGCAGGGGTGTCGGCGGAGGCGTCGGCAGACGCTTCCGCCGTGAACGCGGCGAGCTGTTCCGCCGCGGCCTGGGCGTTGAACCCCGTGCTTCCGGCGCTGCTCATGGGCGTTCCTTGGGGTGGATGGGTCGGTGGCTTCCGGCGAGTAGACCTGTTTCGACGATGAGGCGGTTCCGGCGCGGTTGGTGCGGTCGTGCGTGGTCCGCGGCGTCGAGGAGCAGCCGGCGGCACTCCTCGGGGTCGAAGTGGCCCGCGGCGGCCAGTCCGCCCGCGGTGAAGGCCGCCCGGTTGAGCTTCTCGCTGAAGGCCGTTCCTGCAGGGCTGGCCCCGCAGGCGCGCACCTCGTCGACGAGCGGGGCCAGGACGCGCTGTACGGCCCGCCGAGGGCCTGGACGGGGCGTATCCCTCGGGAGCCCCTGACGGGGCGCCACGGGGCCTTCTGAGGGCTTTTCGGGGGCGGTCTCGACCAGGTGCCCGGTGCGGGCGAGTTCGGCCGTCAGCCACAGCGGCAGGGGCGCGGGCAGCCGTGCTCCGGGCAGCGCCTCGTACACGCCGGCTGCCGTACGCGTCGCGGGGGCCACGATGTATCCGCCGACCGATCGGACGTCGACCTGCCAGGCGAGCGCGACCTTGGGGCTCGATCCGCTGGAGGACCGGAAGCGCGGACCGTCCTTGGGGGCCCGGTACCAGACGTGCATTCCTCCGGAGGGCGTACGGACGCGCAGGGTCGAGGCGTCCTCGCACGGGTTGGGCCGCGAGCGGTACGCGGCCAGCAGGGCCAGCGTGTCGAAGCCGCTCTCCAGCCCGGTCAGGTCCACCCGGTCGTCCACGGGGATGCCGGGCAGCAGCCGCTGACGGTCGGGCAGCGGGGCAGGGTGGGCGTCGACGTCGATGACCACGAGCCGTGCCGGCCCGCAGGAGACCCCGACCCCGAAGTCCGGCTCGCTGTCCCACCAGCGGAGCACCGTGCGGAGGTCCGTACTGGCCGCGTGGAAACCGTGGCACCAGCGGCCCAGGGCGTGGCAGGGGCATTCCTGCGGGGGATGCTGGGCGCTGCGGCAGCCGGGGCAGTTCGGGGCGGGCGTCTTGGCCCCGGGCGCCAGCGGATGCACGGGGTAGCCCCGCCCGGCCAGCCAGGCGGCCACGTCCCGTGCCGTCCTGCCACCCTCACGGTGTGGCAGGTTCTCGGAATGGACGGGCACTGGCTCTTCCTTGACGCATTGTTAGTGGCGGCTGCTCCGGTCCCGCGGCCAGGTTTCCGGCGGTGCGGGCTGACCTGCACCTCAGGGACCAGAGGGACTGAAGATTCACTATGCCGGAGACTACCCCAGAGACTGCCGCTGCCCGGGATGCAATCTCCCCAATATCGAAAGTTCAGTCCCTTCAGTCCCTCAGTCCCTGAGATTTTCCAACCGTTTTGTCCGGAGAGGCCCCTTCTCCAACGCCAGCACAGCCCGGGCGTGTCGTGGCCGGGGGCCAGACCTGCCGCGGGTGCCGCGGCCTCTCCCCGCTCCGATATGAGGACCCGGACCCTCCGGTTCCTCAACTCCTCAGTCCCTCGGTCGCCCGGCCCGCCCTCCTCGGCCCTTCGGTCCCTGAGTCCCTCCGCCCGTCCGCAACCCGGTCCCTCAGTCCCTTTCGGTCCCTGTGTCCGACGAAGCCCCTCGACCGCTTCCGGAACGACCGCTACCGCTCCAGGGTCTGAAGCCTGCGGATTCGCGTTCAGTCCCTGCTCGTTCAGTCCCTGGAGAAAAGTGCAGGTCACAGGCTTGCCGACCAGGAGGCAGGGACTGAAGGGACTCAGAATCCCTGTTTCCAGCCTTTATGTGCGTGTGTGTATGCGCGCCCGTATGTAATCAGTAGGTATTACTGCAGTAGCGTGGGCAGCTCATAACTAGGGATTTCAGTCCCTTCAGTCCCTTTCAGTCCCTGCCCGGGCCCCTGACCTGCAGGTTTCTGTAGTGACTGAAGGGACAGGGACTGAAGGGGTGTTCACCAGGCTTCAGTCCCCCGGGCCGATGGGGGAGGGAGTACCGAGGGAGGGGGCGGTACGGACCCCCGGAGACGACACAGGGACCGAACGCGACGCCGTGTGCATCCGGGTCGCCGGATCCCGGTCCGGCACCCGGTCCGTGTCCTCGGAAGCATCGGTGACCTGCACGTCGACTCCCGTCGGTCGGAGGTGAGGGGTACGTACGGCAGGGCACACGGAGCGGTCGGCGGCCCGCACGAGCCCGGCCGGGGGCATCTGACGCACACCCCGCTGCCGCACGCACACCGGGCACGGGAGGAGGTCCCCTACGGCCGGCCGAGGTTCGAGCATGACCGTTCGAGGGGGCCGCGGGCGCCGACAGAGCCGCGCCGGGCGCCGATTTCGTCCTGCTGGACCAAGCCCCGGTGGCATCGGCCGGCCCGCCGCTTCGACCGGGGTCGGGAGGTCGCTCCGACCGGTCACGGACCGGCGACGTCGGCTGGGGAGACCTCGATGGTCCTCCGTCGGCCGCCGGGGGAGCCGCACCAGCCGTGTGTTCCGGCCCACCGGTCAGCGCCCCCGCGCAGGGCCGAGCAGGGCCGGGCGCGCCCTACAGGTCGAACTCGACGTGCTCCAGGTCGGTGTACTCGACCAGCAGGCCCTGGGCCCGCCGTCCGTGGTCCTTGAAGTAGGTCTCCTGGAGCCCCTCGGCGGCGATCTGACGCAGCTGCTGCTCGGTCGCCCCGGCTTCCTGGGCCTCGAAGAGGCGGCCGGCGAACTCGGGCGGGAGCGCCACGGTGAGGTGGCGCAGCCGGGCGTCGTCGGTGGTGCCGGGGGCGGCGGTGTAGCCGAACCGGGCCCGCGTGTCGATCATGATGCCGCCGGTGGTGGCGGCGGCCTTCCTCGCCTTGGCCCGGACCTGCGGTTGCCAGCGCCGCCGCACCTCCCGCTCGATGCGGGTGGCGAGTTCCGGGCGGGGCTGCCTGATCTGGTCCTTCACGTACCGTTCGACGGTGCGCTGGCTGATGCCGAGCAGCTCGGCCACGTCCCTGGTGCGGCCCTTGTGCTGCCTGACGAGGTAGCGCACCTGCGCACCGGCGCTCTTGGGGACGGGGCGGGTGAACGCCCGCTGCAGCGCCTCCTCGAGTCCTTCCCCGACCGTGGGCATCGGGTTCTACCTACTCTCCGTTGTCCTTGGCGGTGATCTGGCCGTCCTTGATGTACCGGGCCAGGTTGAGGTCGCTCCCGTACTCCTCGCGGACGCCTTCGGCCCACAGTACGGTCTGGGTGCCTTCGTGCTTGACCATGCCCGGGGAGACGCCCAGTTGGAAGCCGCCCTTGAGGGGCTTGCCGCCGTCGTGGGGGAGGACGTCGAGCGGGCCGGGCCCGTCGGACGCGTACACGGCGCAGTCGGACAGCACGGCGACCGGGAAGCGGCCGGTGGCGCCGGCGAGCTTGAGCATCTTGCGGTGCATGTTGACCCGGGTGCGGGAGATGACGGCCGCGCGGATGTCCGGGCGCCAGGTCGGCCGCAGCAGCGCCGGCCAGGGCTGGCCGGGGCGCCAGCCGCCGCCCCGGGGCCGCTCGCGGAGCTTGCCGATGCCGCCCTTCACGGTCGCCTTGATCGCGGACAGGACCAGTGCCAGGTCGGGGTCGACCTCCCGGTGCCGGGCCATCGCGTCGAGGAAGGCCTGTGGTTCCATGCCGGTGGTGACGCCGAGGTCGGCCATGGTGGCGACGTAGGCGTCGCGCAGCCGCTGGTACCAGGCGTCCAGGTACCGTCCGGTCTCCCTGCGCAGGTAGGCCTCGACGGGACGGACGTCGTAGCCGAGCTCCACCGCGTACGCGACGGTCGGGGTGGCGTACCAGGCCGGCCCCTGGGGCCGCTCACCGGTCGGGGTGAACGGCGACGGCAGCCGCGGGTCGTGCTCCACACCGGACAGGTCGACCAGCCAGGACCCGGGCACCTTCGCGTCGAAGACGGGCCGGGTGACGTGGGTGGGCGCGCCGAGGCCGACGACGGCGCCGTTCGCGCCCGCGGCGAAGGCCATGTTCACGTCGATGCCGACCACGTACGGCTTGAGGCATTCCTCGTCGGTCAGCGGCCGGGCCCAGTCGTACGCCTCCTCCACCAGGACCTCGGCGGGCCCGCGCTGGTGGAACCGCGGCAGGTGCGCGAGGAGCGGGTGCCCGTCGGGGGCTTCCGGCGGGGCGCAGTCCACGGGCTGGGAGCCGAGCGAGCCGGGGTTGTACTCGCGGTGGCGGCGGCCGTCGGCGTCGGGCCGGCTGGCCCGCGTCGGCGGGTGCAGGGCGGTCATCAGCTCCAGGCCGTTGACCGCGGTGGTCCCGCGCGGGGTGATGACCCGGGTGGCGTACACGCCGAGCAGGCGGGCGAGTTGGGCCGGGGGCAGCCCCGCGGCACGGCCCCAGGAGCGGCTGTCGAGGGCGTCCCAGCCCAGGATGCACAACTGGACGCAGTGCCGCTTGCTGCCCTGCGCGGGCCGGTAGATCCACGCCCAGGGCCCGAGCCCGCGCCGTGTCAGCTGCCACTGCGCCTTCGCGAGCTGTTTGACGACCTTGTGGTCGTCCGGCAGCCGCCCGGTGTGCCGCTCCTCCTCGGACAGTCGGGACGGCAGCCCGAACCGCTCGGCGGCGGCATCCGTCAGCACGAGGACCGGATCGGCGTCGTGCCCGTTCGCGTTGAGCCGCGGGGCACCGAGTCCGGCCTCGCCGAGCGTCCACTCGACCAGGGCCGGAAGGGTCTTGGCCGGCACGTCCAGCAGCAGCCCGCCCACGCAGTACGCGACGACCCGCCGGTCGGCGTCGACGTCGACGACGGCGAGCGGCCCGTGCGGGTACCGCGCATCGGCCGTGGCCGGTGACCCGGACGCCTCCCGCCCGCCACGCGGCGGCGGGGGAGGCGCCGTGTGACGGACAGCAGGTGGCGCCTGGGTCGCCGCAGTGGCCGGGGTTGGGGGAGTGGCCGGGCCTCGGGGAGCCGAAGGGGCCGTGGGCACGGAGGGAGCCGGTGACGCCGGGGGAACGGACGCGACCGCAGGAGCCGCTTCCTCGGCCGTCGGGGCAGCGGGGACGACGCTCGCGACCACAGGGGCAGGGGCGGTCCCGGCCACGGGAGCGTCCTCGACCGGGGGGAAGCGCTCGGCCAATCCCTCCAACAGCCTGGCGTACGCGGCGCGCTTCGGCGGGCGCGGCTCGGTCCGGCCGGCCTCCCAGCCGCTCACGGTCTCGCGCCGGGTCTGCAGGGCAGCCGCGATCTGGTCCTGGCTCAGCCCCGCGGCCTCCCGGAGCCGCTTGCGCTCCGCCGGTGGGGGCAGGGGGTCCTGGGAAACCCGTTCCAGTAGCGCATCCACCGCGCTGAACAGCTCGTTCTCCGTGGACACAGAGATCACCTCCGTCCGCCACCCTAGTCGAACCGCCCGCCAGATCCCACGTTAAATCGCACGTGGATCGCACGCGGTCTTCGAGGTCATCGGCGGGTGAACCACGTCATCGTGACGTCGTTGGGGAACAGCGCCCGGTCGGCCACCGTGAACGGGGTGGGGCTGAACCCCCCGCTGAACACCGGGACCCCGGAGCCCGCCACCGCGGGATAGCTCTTGATGATCAGCTCGTCGACCTCCGGCAGCAGCGCGCCGGCCAGCCGGCCGCCGCCGCAGAGCCAGATGTCCTGCCCCTCCTCCAGCTTGAGGTCGCGGACCAGCGCCAGCGGATCCGTGCCGACCACGGTGACCGCCGGGTCGACGTCGGGAGCGAGCGTGGTCGACACGACGTACTGGCGCAGGTGGGGGTAAGGGCTGGCGACCCCGGCCTCCAGGGCGGGCCGATAGCTCCCGAGCCCCATGAGGACGGTGTCGAAGCGCTCATTGGCCGTACCTGCCAGACCCTTGGCCTCGCGCATGAAGCCGGGGACGGTCTCGGGATAGCGCGCATTGACCCAGTCGGCATAGGCGGCCGTCTGCTCCTCGTCCCCGGTCGGGAAGAAGTCGACTTCTCCGCCCGGCCCGGCGATGTAGCCGTCGATGCTGACACCCACGTAGTACACGAGCTTTCGCATGCACAACTCCAGACCACTCCGCTTGAACCGGTTTGCAGATAGTACTTCAATCGCACCTGTTTCAAAACGGTAGACGCACCCAAGCCCATTCGGCGGCGGCCCGCCAAGGCAGCGGCGTGCCCCACCGGTTGGCACCGGTGGGGCACGTGCGGGGCGTGAGGGTGGGGGAGAGGGGTGAGGGGGCGGGGCTCACCCGCCGGCGGCGAACCGCTCGATCAGTACGGTGAGGCGCCCTTGTTGCTGCTCGCGCGGCAGTCGCCCGCCGCGCATGAGGGTCGCGAGTCCGTGCAGGGCGGCCCAGTACGTCTCGGTCAGCAGGGCCGGGTCCTCGTCCTCGCCGGCGTGCGGCCCGATCGCCCGGGCCAGTTCGCCGAACGCCGCGTGCAGCGGCTCCGGCGCATCCGGCGTGGCGAACGGCAGGTCGACGGCGTGGCTGAACATGGCGTCGTACAGCGCGGGTCGCCGCTCCGCGAACCCCGTGTAGGTCGTGCTGACTTCGACCAGCGCGGCGCGTGCACCGGCCGCGCCGGTCCGTGCCTCCCGCAGTTCCGCGGCGAGCTCGGCGAAGCCTTCCACCGCCACGGCGGCCATGATCGCGTCCTTGCCCTTGAAGTGGCTGTAGAGGACGGGCTGGCTGTACTCGACCCGCTCGGCGAGCCGCCTGGTCGTCACGGCCTCCCAGCCCTCCGCCTCGGCGAGCTCCCGGGCCGCCGTGACGATCAACCGCTCCCGCTCCGCACGTTCGCGCTCCCGGCGCGCCTGAATCGACATACCAGGACCCTAGCACCGCTAGAAATTCTCGCAGCGGCCTGCTAGCATCATTCTCATCGCTAGCGATGCTAGTGGCCGCACGACGCGAAGGTCCGAAGCGCAGCTCGAAGTCCCGTCCCGAAGGAGAAGAAGCCCGTGCTCACTCCGATCGCCTACACCCTGGCCGCATTCCTCATCGCCCTCGTCTTCCTCATCGGGGCCCGCTTCCTCCTCGCCCCGCAGGCCGCGGCCGCGGGCTACGGCGTCCCTGCCCGACCGGACGGCGACCCCGCCTACCTGACCATCAAGGGCCTGCGCGATTTCACCTCGGGCCTGGTCGGCCTGGCCCTCCTCGTCTTCGCCGACGCCGACGCCCTGGCCTGGTTCATGCTGGCCGTCGCGGTCACCCCCCTCGGCGACACCTGGATAGTCCTGCGCCACGGCGGTACCAAGGCGGCCGCCTTCGGCATCCACTTCGCCACCGCCGTCGTCATCGTCCTCAGCGCCGCGCTCCTCTTCGCCCTCTGAGCGCCGCCCCGAGGCGGGCCGGGTCAGCGAGCAGCCGGCTGCGGCCGCCGTCCGGAGCCGCCCCGGCTCCGCAGCCGGGCCGCGGCCGGCGTCCGGGCGAACGCCAGGACGCTCAGCCCGAACATCAGGACACCCAGTGGCACATGGACCGCGGGCACGTGCGCGATCCCCAGCACCACCTGCACCGACGCGAGGACGAGGAAGCCGGTCGAGTGCAGGACGGGCCGGGGCGATCCGCCGCCCGGGCGCCACGCCAGGACCGCGGCGAGCACGTACAGCATCGTGGCGCCGTACGTCACTCGGGCGCCGATGCTGTGCAGTGTCTCCCCGTACGTGGTGGACAGCAGCAGCCCGGCCGAGGTCGCTTGGCAGAACAGGGTCAGGGTCTGCAGGGCGGTAGCGGTCTTGAGGAACGTGCCTCTCGCCATGGTGTGGGCCCCCTCAGTGGTGTAGGTACGGGTGTCAGTGGGTGCATGCCGTCGGGCCCGGCGTCCTCAGCGCAGGCTGAGCGGGGTCTCGGCGGTGACGCGGGTCAGCTTCTCGGGGTTGCGGACGACGTAGAGGCCGCTGATGAGCCCCTCCTCGACGCGTACGGCCATGACGCCGTCGAGCTCGCCGTCCCGGTGCACGGCGAGTGCCGGGCTGCCGTTGACCACGGTGGGCTCGCAGGTGATCGCGGCGGCGAACTTGGCCGTGCCGCCGAGGTAGAAGCGGACGATCTTCTCGGCGCCGATGACGGGTCGGAGCGCGGCGCGCTTGATGCCGCCGCCGTCGCTGAGCAGGACGACCTCGGGCGCGAGCACGTCGAGCAGGTCCTGCGGGTTCCCGCTCTCCAGGGCGTGCTGGAACGACTCCAGGGCCGCCCGGGCCTCGCTCGGCGAGGCCGGCCTGCGGGGGCGGCGGGCGTCGACGTGCCGGCGGGCCCGGTGCGCGATCTGGCGGACCGCCGCGGTGCTCTTCCCGACGGCCTCGGCGATCTCGTCGTAACCGATGTCGAAGACCTCGCGCAGCACGAACACGGCCCGTTCGGTCGGCGACAGGCTCTCCAGGACGAGCATCATCGCCATCGACATGCTCTCGGCGAGTTCTACGTCCTCGGCCACGTCGGGCGTGGTGAGCAGCGGCTCGGGCAGCCACTGGCCGACGTACGCCTCCCTGCTGCGCTTCATGCTCCGCAGCCGGTTGAGTGCCTGACGGGTCGTGATCCGCACGAGGTACGCGCGCTGGTCGCGCACGTGGTCGAGATCGACCTTGACCCAGCGCAGCCAGGTCTCCTGCAGGACGTCCTCGGCGTCGACCGCCGAGCCGAGCATCTCGTAGGCGACGGTGAACAGCAGATTGCGGTACGCGAACTCGGCCGCTCCCGGGACGGACGGCCGGGCGATCCCGCTCCCGGCCGCGTACACGAGGTAGTCGTAGCCGAGGACGCGTCCGCTGCCCAGCGTCACGCTCCGCCCCGCCCCATCGATCGCGGCCACGGTGTCGACCACCAGCCGGACGCCGTCGGCCAGGATCTCCCGGTAGTCGACGACCGCATCGTGCGTTCCCGCCACGAACTGGTGGAGCCGGAGCCGCGGCACGAAGTCCGGCTGCGGGTTGACCACGGTCACGCGCACGCCGTCCCGCTGCACCAGCCGATCGGCCGCCATCACGCCGGCGTACCCACCACCGACGACCACCGCGTCCGTGTGCTCACTCACGATGCCCTCCTCGGTCGCCACCAGGTCGACCACAAGACACCGCGCCCCCGCCCGGTGTGACAACACGTGACCCGGATCACATGAAAGAGCCCCCTGGCGGGGGCTGTTGGGGGTCAGTTGACGACGGGTCCGGCGCTGGTGTCGGGGCCGGTCCAGATGCCGTAGTCGATGTCGTTGCGGGGCCCGGGATCGCTACTGCCGCCGCCACTGCTGCTTGCGTCACCGCCGAGGTCGTCTCCGTTCCCGCCGGTGCCGCCGCCGCGGGGAGGTTCGGTGTCGCCTCCGCGTGCGGCACCGTCGCCGCCGCTGCTGCCGGGCGGCTGGGTGTAGCCGCCGGTCGCGGCGTTCGGGGCGATCTTGCTGAGGATGCCGATCTTGCCGAGGCCCCGGAGGAGGGGGTTGGCCCAGGGCGTGTCGGTGTCGGTGGTGATGCCGGCGGCGCTGACGGGCGCCGCCGTGGCTGCGGTGGTGGTGAGGGCGGCGCCTCCTGCGCCGAGAACGGTGACGATCACGAGCGGGACGAGGCGGCGGCTCCTGGTGCTGGCCATGACGGACGGATCCTTCCTGGATCGGGGCGGGTGGGGGTCGGGGTCGGGATCGAGCGGGCGCCCGGCCGGTATCGGCACCGTCGCCCGCACCACCATTGGGCCCCGGCCACCGGGGCGCGGTCACGACCCGAGAACCCGTGCCTTGACACGGCAGCGGCAGCCGTCCGCCCTCCGTCCGCCGGGCGGCACCCCGGCGGAACCGCGACCCGCATCACCGACCGAGGCACCCGGGCCGGCTCACCCGAGGCGGGTGAGCCGGGCGCCGACGGAGGGCTCGACCAGGGCCTGCCGGACGGCCACGGGCACGCTCTTGGCCCCTTCGCCCTCACCGGCCGTCAACGTCCCGACCTCCGCGCCGGCCTTCGCCGCGTGCGGCAGCGCGGAGGCGCCGGCTGCGAGGGTCAGCTTGAACCGCTGGCCCGGAACGCCGATCACGTTCAGGTCCTTGGCGGCCACCAGCGGCGTACGGCCGCCGAGGCCGTCGTCCACGTAACCGACCGTGTCGCCCTTGCGTACGAGCGGGGTGGACGCCAGGGCCGTCCGCACCGTCTCGATGATCTTCCTGCTGTTCGCCAGTACCAGGGCGAGGCTCTTGGTCGCGTTCGGGTCCGGACCGTCCACGCGCTGCTCCATCAGCGTGCCGAGGATCAGCGGGGTCTCGTCGCCGACCGACTTGTACGCCGCCCACATCAGCGCCCCGCCGGCCGGTGTGCTGGAACCGGTCTTGATGCCGCGGACGCTGAGGCCCTGCACGCTGAGCAGCTCGTTGTTGTTGACGAGCGGCTCGGCCAGCCCCTTGATGGGTGCGCTGGGCATGGCGACGATCGTGCGGAACACCTCGTCCTTCATCACCGCCTCGGCCAGCTTCAACTGGTCGGTGGCGGTGCTGACGGTGCCGGCGTCCAGGCCGCTGGGGTCCGTGTACGTGGTGTCCTTCATCCCGAGTTCCCTGGCCGCGGCGTTCATCTTCTCCACGAACGCTGACTCGGAGTCGCTGCCGCTGTCCCAGCGGGCCAGCAGCCGGGCGGCGTTGTTCCCCGACGGGATCATCAGCATCTTGAGCATGTCCTGCTGGCTGAACTTCGACCCGGCCGTGAGCCCCTTGATCCGGGACTCGTTCTCGGAGGTGCCCTCGGCCACGGCCTTCGCGTCGACCGTGATGTCGGGACCGGGCTCGTTCTTGCGCAGGGGGTGGCCCTTGAGGATCACGTAGGCCGTCATCACCTTGGCCACGCTGGCCGTGGGGACGGGCTTCTGCTCGCCGAACGTGCCGATCCCGCCGGAACCGGGGACTCGGACCGCGCCCTGGCCCTTGGCCGGCCAGGGGACGGAGAACTGCCCGTCGACGGTGCGGCTGGCCTCGGCGGCGACGAGCTGGGGGGCGGGGAGCGGCCGCAGCAGCTGGGCGCCGGCGTACGCCCCGGCGAGGACCAACAGGATCGGCGTCCACACCTTGACCCGGCGCACCGCGGTCCGGCGAGGGCTCTCCGGCGGGGCAGGGGTGTTGGTGAGCTGGGCGAGCAGATCCAGCGGCAGCGGCTTGACCGCCGTGGCCGCGGGGGCGGGGGCGGGGGCCTGGGGGTGCTGAGGTCGGGGCTGAGGCCGAGGCCGAGGCTGCGGCGCGACGGGCGCGGGCCCGTCGAGCGGCTTGAGTGCGGCGATCTTGCTCGTCCGCTCGGAGTCGGTCTCCTCCTCCCGGGCCCACGCGGGCACCTTCCGCCCGTCGCCCCCGACCTTGTTACCGCTGCCGGTACCGCCCTGGCCCTTTCGCCCCTCGACCCCATCGCTCGGCGACGCCCCGTCGCCCTTCGCCTTGACCGCGGGCCGGGCTTCCTTGCTCGCCTCGCGGGGCGCCTTGCCACCGCCCCCGGACGTCTCCGTCGCGGCATCGGCATCGGGCTTCCGGCCCGTCACGGCGGCATGGGGTGCACGGAACACGACGGTGCGCGTGTCCTCGCCGCCACCGTCGGGCCCGTCCCCGGCGGTGCGAGCCTCGTCGGCGCGCGCCGAGGCCGGGGCCTTGTCACGCGCCGGCTTCGTGAGCGTCAGCGTGCCTTCTGCCGTGTCCTCGCTCTCCTCGTCGGCCTTCTCGTCGGCCTCGGCGCCGGCCTCGGCCTCTGCACCGGTACGGCTTACGGGCGCGTCTTCCCCCTCTGCGGCGGGCCGACGCCCGGGCTCGGGTTCGTCGTCTGCTGCGGGCGTGGACCCGGCCTCTGAGTCCGCCGCCCCCGCATCCTCGGACGTGGACTGGTTGCCGGTCGGCCCGCCGTCGGCCTCGCCGCCAGCTTCCGAGTCCGTCGCCGTGTCACCGGTGGGCACGTCCACGGCCTCGGTGCGAGCCTCGTCGACCCCCGCTCCGGTGTCGTCGTCGTCCTCGTCCTCGGGACGAGTCGCAGCCGTTTTGTCAGCCGTGGGCTGCGCGACGGCCGACGTGCTGTCGACCTCCTCCCCGGCCTCGGCCTCGGCTTCGGCCTCGGCCTCGGCCATGGGGGTGTCGCCGGTCGGCATACCTTTCTCGGCAGCTCCGGCCGAGGACCTGGCAGGGCTGGGTGTGGGCGGCGAGACCGCACCGGCGTGGTCGGCCCCGGCACCGGCCTCCTGCGGGGCGGTTTCGCGAGCAGGCTCGGGCTCATCGCCCAGCGCGTCAGCAGCGCGTGCGAGGAGCGAGTCATCGGCGTCGGCGTCGGCACCCGTGTCGGTCTCGGCGTCGATCTCGGCCTCGGCCGTGTCGTCATCCGTGCTCGAAGCGACGGCAGGCGCGTCGGCGGCCTCGGCGGCCTTGGCGGTCTCGGCGGTGTCCGGTCCCGTGGACGTGTCGTCAGGGTCCGCCCCCGTGGTGGTGGTTGCCTCGACCTCCGAGTCGTCCGGAGAACCGCCCGCCACCGTTATCGCCTTCATCCCAGCCCCGCCTTGCCACTCACACCGTGCAGATACCGTGTGGCGATACCCCTACGGAGCCCCCGCCGCACTGCTAGATGCGCGCAGCGCCCGATTCGTTCCACCGCGCGGCACCTGCCGGGGGACCGCCCGAGCCCGCTCCGCCCGCCGCTGCCGGCTGCCGGCTGCCGGCAGCCGGCTGCCGGCAGCCGGCCGGAGCAGGGCAGGACGTTCGTCCATCAGCTGAAGGTGCGGCGGTAGGCGTGGGGGCTGACGCTGGTGGCGCGCTTGAAGCGGTCGCGGAAGGTGGTGGGCGAGCCGAAGCCGACTTGGACGGCGATGCGCTCGACGGGGTACTGCGTGGTCTCCAACAGGTGCTGGGCCTGGCGGATGCGTGCGCGGTGGAGCCATTGGAGCGGGGTGGTGCCCGTCTGGTCCTTGAAACGGCGGATCAGGGTGCGGGTGCTGACTCCGGCCCGGACGGCGATGTCGGCGAGGGTGAGGTTGCTGGCGAGGTTGTCCTGCAGCCAGGTGAGCAGGGGTTCGAGGGTGGCGCCCTGCGGGGTGGGCGTGTAGTCGTGGACGATGAACTGTGCTTGTCCGCCTTCGCGTTCGAGCGGCATGACGGACAGGCGTGCGGAGTCGGCGGCGACGGCCGAGCCGTAGTCACGGCGGATCAGGTGCAGGCACAGGTCCAGGCCCGCGGCCGCGCCCGCTGAGGTGAGGATCTGCCCGTTGTCGACGTAGAGGACGTCCGGGTCCACCTCGACGTCCGGGTGGGTGGCGGCCAGGAGGCCGGCGGCCGCCCAGTGGGTGGTGGCGCGCAGACCGTCGAGCAGGCCGGTGGCCGCGAGCGGGAAGGTGCCCGAGCAGATGGAGGCGATGCGCGTGCCGTCCCCGGCGGCCGCGCGCAGTGCGTCGCGGACGGCCGTGGGAAGCGGGGCGGTGGGGGTGGCGGTACCGGGCACGATGATCGTGTCCGCGCCCCTGAGCCCGTCCAGACCCCAGGGTGCGCGCAGGGTGAAGGCCCCGGTGTCGATCTCCTGCCTCTGCCGCTCGGCGCACACGCGGACCCGGTAGCCGGGGCGCCCGTCGGGCAGACGCGTACGGGTGAAGACCTCGATCGGGGTGGAGAGGTCGAACGGGATCACCTTGTCCAGCGCGAGAACGGCGACGGTGTGCATGGCCAGAACGTACAGCCGGACGGGCGCGGAGCCGGCCCCCGGAGCACTGCACGATCCAGTTCAACGCAGCTCAGCGGCGTCTCACCACTGCTGTCACTATCCCGTTGGTACCTGTCACTCCAGCCACTGGGACAAGGGTCGGTAGGCGATTACGTTCGGGGCCGTGCCCGGCACGGGCACACCCCGTTCGAAGGGCCCTTCCCCATGCACGCCCAGATCGTCTTGTTCGACGGCTTCGACCCGCTCGACGTCATCGCCCCCTACGAGGTGCTGTACGCGGGCGGCACAGCCTCCGCGGGCGCCGTCAGCGTGGAACTGGTCTGCGCCGAAGGCCCGCGCGAGGTGGTCAGCGGCACCGGGGGGTTGGCGCTGCGCGCCACCGCCGCCCTCGACCCCGCCCGCCCCGGCCTGATCCTGGTCCCCGGGGCGTCCGGCCGCATCGGAGAGCCCGGCGAGTTCCCCGACGAGGCCCTCGGCGGAGTCTCCGGAGCGGTCCCCGACCGCGGCGCCGGGCAGCACGAGCGACAGCGGCGGCAGGACGAGTCCATCCCCGTCCTGTTGGGCCGCACCCTGACCACCGGGCTGCCCGCGCTGCTCAAGGCCGCGATGGACGACCCCGAGGTGACCGTGAGCGCCGTGTGCGGCGGCAGCCTCGTCCTCGCCATGGCCGGGCTGCTGGAGGGACGTTGCGCCACCACCCACCACATGGGCATGGACCTGTTGGACGCCACCGGTGTCCACGCGGTCAGCGCCCGCATCGTCGACGACGGCGACCTCGTCACCGGCGCCGGCGTCACCTCCGGCCTCGACGTGAGCCTGTACCTGCTGGAGCGCGAGGTGGGCCCCCGGATCGCCCACGCCGTCGAAGAACTGTTCGCCCACGAGCGCCGAGGGACCGTCTGGCGCAACACCGGCCCGGAGCCCACCCGCTTCTGACCCCCGCCCGGCACACCCACGCGTACGACCCACGCGTACGACCCACGCGTACGACCCACGAGGAAGAAGAACGGCATGTCCGTCGAAGGCACCTGGGACCTGTCCCTCGCCACACCCATCGGAAAGATCAAGGCCGTCGCCGGGTTCCGCCGCGAGGACGGCGTCCTCGTCGGAACCGCCCACGGCGCGGGAGAGGAAGTACCGCTCAGCGACATCGTCCTCGACGGCGACCGGCTCACCTGGAAGCAGGCCGTCACCAAGCCCGTGCGGCTGAACCTGACCTTCGCCGTCACGGTCGACGGCGACACCCTCACGGGAACCTCCAAGGCCGGACGACTTCCCTCCTCCCAGGTCACCGGCGAACGCCGCGTCCCCCGGGCCGCCGGCGAGGCCTGACCATGACGAAGTTCTTCCTGTGCCTGCACGTCCTGGCAGCCGTCCTGGCCATCGGGCCGGTCACCGTCGCCGCCAGCATGTTCCCCCCGGCCCTGCGCCGCGCCCACCGCGCCCCCGGCGACCGGGAAGCCGTCACCACCCTGCAGCTCCTGCACCGGATCTGCCGCGTCTACGCGGGCATCGGCACCGCCGTGCCCGTGCTCGGGTTCGCCACCGCCAGCAGCCTCGGCGTCCTGGGCAGCGGATGGCTGATCACCTCGATCGTCCTGACCGCCGCAGCCGCCGCCCTCCTGGCCCTGCAGCTCCTGCCCACCCAGGACCGCGAAATCACCGCCCTGCAGGACACGAACACCGACCCCGCCACCCGCTCCACCAGCCGGGCGGCCGGCCGACTGGCCATGCTCACCGGCGTCTTCAACCTGCTGTGGGCCACGGTCACCGTCCTCATGATCATCCGTCCCGGCTCCACCACCGGCACGTGACCGTCACCTCCGTCACCTCCGTCACCTCGGTCACCTTGGTCACCTCCGACGACGGGACGGAACTGCCCGTCAGATGCCGTATGATTGATCTCGAGCTCGCGGCCATGACAAGTGGCGGTGGGACCGGCGTTGGTGGTCCAAGGAAAGGCACCCCACTTCCTGTGGGGGGATGCAGGTGCAAGGCCTGCCCAGCGCTCAAATGAAGGCCCCGGCCCCTCTCTCGAGGGGCCGGGGCCTTCCCTGTCAGGGGAGGCCGGGAGGCCCGGCACCTCCCCTCCCAAATACCGCAGGTTCCCCCGTCGTCGACGACGGAAGGGGACTCCGCCGTCCGGCCCATCAAGGGCATCGGCCACGACGCCGAAAAGGATCAGGCGGAGTCGTTGTCCTTGTCCCACTCCCCGCGTTCCGGTACGCCTCCGCGCCCCACGCCGCCCCGATGACGGCGGTCCCCGTAGCCCCCGCCCGGCCGCCGAAGGCCCGGAGGAGATCCCGCATGCGCGCCTTCCTGCCCTTGACCGCTGTCGCCACCGCCACGCTCCTGCTCACCTCGGTCACCGCCGCGACTCCCGCGGCGGCAGAGGGGAGGAGCCCCGACAGCGCGCCGCTGGTCAAGGTGTCCCACGGCGACCCGTACGCGGACTGCACCATCGGCGCGCGATCCCCCGACAGCGTCGTCTATCCGGGCACCGAGGTCGAGCCGTACCTGTCCGTCGATCCGCGCGACCCGAAGCGCGTGGTCACCGTGTTCCAGCAGGACCGCTGGAACGACGGCGGCGCCCGTGGCCTGGTGGCCAGCTGGACCACGGACGGTCGCACCTTCCACCGGAGCACGCTGCCGTTCAGCCTGTGCGCCCCGGGCGGTGCGGACTTCGAAAGGGCCTCCGACCCCTGGGTGAGCACCGGACCGGACGGCACCGTCTACGCTGGCGGCGAAGGCGTCGACTTCACGAGGAGCACCCGCAGCGCCCTCCTGGCCGCCACGTCCCGTGACGGCGGCCGCACCTGGCAGAACGTCACCACCACGCACGTCGACGAGCAGCCGTTCTTCAACGACAAGCCCTCGCTCACCGCCGACCCGATCCGCAAGGGCACCGCCTACCAGGTCTGGAACCGCCTCGACAACGACCCGCCCGGCCCCAGCTCCCTCGACGGTCCGGGCTTCATCTCCCTCACCCGCGACGGCGGCCGCACGTGGAGCGGGGCCCGGCCGTTCGTCGACACCAGCACCGTGCCCAACACGCAGACCATCGGCCATGTGATCGTCGTCGACCGGCGCACCGGCACCCTGTACGACTTCTTCGACCGGATCACCTACTCCGACGACCTGAGCACCGTCGTCGAAGCCCACTACCAGGTGGTCACCTCGACCGACGCCGGCGAGACCTGGAGCGCGCCCGTCACCGTGGCCCGGGACACCTCCGTACCGGAGGTCGACCCGAACGACCCCACCAAGCTGCTGCGCGCCGGGGCCACCCTCCCCAGCCCGGCCGTCGACCCGAAGTCCGGCGCCCTGTACATGGCCTACGAGGGCTCGGACTTCTCCGGCGGGCGCTTCGACTCCGTCCAGCTCGTCCGCTCCACCGACGGCGGACGCACCTGGGGGACCCCGGAGCTGATCAGCCCGCAGGGCGTGCCGGCCTTCTCCCCGTCGATCGCGGTCGACGAGCGGGGCACGGTCGCGCTCACCTACTACGATCTGCGCTTCCTCAAGCCGGGCGACACCACCACCCTGCCCACCGCCTACCAGCTGGCCACGCTGCCGCACGGAGACCCGGAGCACCGGACCGAACGACGGATCTCGCGGATCTTCGACTGGCTGCAGGCGCCGTTCGCCGGGGGCTACTTCCTCGGCGACTACCAGGGCCTGGCGGCAGACGACGGCGAGGGAGTACGGGCGGTGCTGACCACGACCCACTCCGACGCACCGAAGAACCGTACGGACGTGTACAGCGGCCGTTTCCACACCCGCTGACCGCCCGCGCGTCATGGCCCGACCGGACAAGTTGGGCAGGCCGGAGGAGCCTCCCGCCCCCGCGGACCGCGCGGAGCCCCCTAACTCACCCTGTGCGCGTACAGGTCCCTGAGCAGGGAGATCTCCGCTCCGTGGTGGATCGTCTCGCGGTTGACGTGCAGCACGAGCGTGGCCATCGGCTCCTTCGCGTACGCGCCCTCGGCCTCGCCGCACGGCCGCGCCAGGCCCTCCTCGCCCAGGCCGCGCACCCCGGTGACCCATCGTGCGTACGCCGCGTCGAGCCGGTCCAGCGCCTCTGCCGCGGTGCCCGGATACGCGTACGTCATGTAGTCCACGGGCGGCCCGCCGAAGTGCGAGGCGGTACGTGCGCCCAGCACGCCGACGAGGACGTGCCCGAGGCGCCAGGCGATCGTCGTGACCGGCGCGGGAACCGGCTCCGGATGGGCCCAGTCGATCGTGAAGGCACCGGAGCCGCCCTGCACGGGGGCCGTGCCGGTGCCGCGCGGGCGCACGCTCCAGCAGTCCGGTACGGGCTCCCAGAAGAACTCGTCGTCGGTGAGGCCGTCCAGGCGTGCGCGCAGCTGGTGCTGCCAGTGCCAGTCGAGTTGGTCGATGAGGAGTGCGTTCCAGTCCGGTGCCGGTGCCATGGGCTCCACGCTAGGACGGGGCCGCTCCGGGTGCCCCTTGGATAGCGTCAACATTGCCAGCGGCTGATTCACCCTCAGGTGGGACAGGTGCAAGAAGCCTGACGCGGGCTTTCGGTCATGACGGCGCGTGCAGGAGAGAGCCGGGAGACGAGTGGGGTGGGGGCGGTCCGCCTTCGCCGTCCGGCGTGACGGGTGGCGGGAGTGCACCCGGGGACGGATGCCGCAAACCTGCCGCGCGGGATTGGCCGAGCCCCTCCATTCGTCACTTTACGTGTTCAGTCGAATGAGATGCCCTTGCGGCGTGTTCCGGCTCCGCCACGGCACGCGGACGACGCGGCCGTTCGGCGGTGCCTCCAGCAGCGTCGACGCGAAGGGAAGAACCATGACCACACCTCCTGCTGCTCCGCTCCGGGTCGCCCTGGCCAACGGCAGCTTCGAGCAGCCCGTCGTGGCCGGTGTGGAGATCCTGCCGGACGCCTCCCAGACACAGGCGTCCAAGCGGGTCCCGGGCTGGCTCACCACCGCCACCGACCACAGGATCGAGCTGTGGCACTCGGGCTTCCAGGGGGTTCCGGCGGCCGACGGAGCCCAGTTCGCCGAGCTCAACGCGAACGAGGTCTCCACGCTCTACCAGGACCTGCCGACCACGCCCGGTACGAAGCTGTACTGGCGGCTGTACCACCGCGGCCGCGCGGGGGACGACACCATGGCCCTGGACATCGGCGCCCCCGGTGCCCCGGCGGAGCAGCGCCGCTTCACCGACGGCAACACCGCCTGGGGCTACTACACCGGCACCTACACCGTCCCGGCGGGCCAGACCCTGACGCGCTTCGCCTTCCGTTCCGTCTCCGCCGCCGGCGGAAACCGCAGCGTCGGCAACTTCCTGGACGGCATCTTCTTCGGCACCGCCCCCTACCTGGTGCTCGACAAGACCGCGGTCCCCGCGGGCCCGCTGGACGTCGGCGACGTCATCACCTACCGCATCACCGCCAGGAACGAGGGCGGCGGCGCTGCGGAGAACCTCGTCCTCACCGACGTCGTCCCGCAGGGCACGACGTACCTGCCCGGTTCCCTGCGCATCGTCGACGGCCCGAACGCCGGAGCGAAGAGCGACGCCCGAGGTGACGACCAGGCGTACTACGACGCCCGGGCGAACAAGGTCGTCTTCCACCTCGGCAACGGCGCCGACGCGACGGCGGGGGGCAGCCTGCCCAACACCGAGACCCTGCCGTCCGGGACCACGGTCGAGTACCGCGTCGGCATCGACCGGGCCAGCGGCGGCCAGCAGATCAGCAACACCGCGACCGCCTCGTACGAGAACCGGCTCGGCGAGACGCCGGAACCGTTGACGTCCACGTCCGACGAGGAGGTCACGCAGGTCAGGCCCGCCGCCGAGCTGGCCGTGGCCAAGGCGGCCGACGCGACCACCGTCACCGTCGGCCAGACGGTGACCTACCGCATCGCCGTCCACAACGCCGGCCCGAACGACGCCAGCGGCGTCACCGTCACCGACCGGCTCCCCGACGGCCTCACCTTCCTGTCCGCCGACGGCCCCGGAAAGTACGACCCGGCCACCGGACGCTGGGCCGTGGGCGGCCTGGCCGACGGCGCGACCGCCACCCTCGTGCTCCGGGCCAAGGCCACCGAGGCCGGCCTGATCAGCAACTCCGCCACCGCCACCGCCAACGAGAAGGACCCCGACACCACCAACAACACCGACACCGTCAGCGTCTGCGTCGAACCGGCCCCCTCCTGCTGCGACCCCTGCGCCGGCCGGAAGTAGCCGGCCCCCGGGCGCGAAGGACGAGCACGTCCACGACCAGCACGTCTATGACCTGAGGGACAGCGCGGACCAGGCCGCCGCGAGGCGGTCGACCAGTTCCGCCGAGGTCTGCGCGGGAAAGGAGTAGGGGAGGCGGACGAACTCGTCGTGGCCGCCGTCCGGATCCATGGCGTCGCCCGGGACGACCTCCGCGCCGTGGCGCAGCGCCACCTGGGCGTAGATCCGGGCGTCCGTGCCCGGCGGCAGCCGGATCCACAGCACGGAGCCTCCCCGCGGTTCCTGCCAGCTCCACTGCGGGAGCCGTTCGGCAAGGAGCCGGGTCATGGTGGCGAGCTGCTCGCGGCGGATGCGGTCCCGCCCGGTCGCGAGGGCCGGCAGCGCGGGGAGCAGCCGGGCGGCGAGGGCCTGGTCCAGGAGCGGACTGCCGAGGTCGCCCAGCGCCTTGAGCCGGGCCACGCGGGCCACGACGTCCTGGGGCCCGCGGAGCCAGCCGATCCGCAGACCGCCCCACACGGCCTTGGTCAGCGAACCCACGGTCAGTACGGTTCCCCGCGCGCAGTGCGCGGCGACCGGCGGGGGAGCCTGACCGGGGGCGAGCGCCGCCTCGTGCGCGCTGTCCTCCAGGACGGGGACGCCGTGTTCGGCGGCGAGCTCGGCCACCCGGCGACGGCGGCCGGCGGACATCAGGTTGCCCGTAGGGTTGTGGTAGGTCGGCATGAGGTAGAGCAGCGCGGGCCGGTGTTCGGCCAGCGCGGTCGCGAGCCGGTCGATCCGGATCCCGTCGGAGTCGACCGCGACGCCGACCAGCCGGGCGCCCGCGGCCCTGAAGACGTCCAGGCAGCCCGGCCAGCCCGGGGACTCCACGACGGCGGTGGACCCGCGCCCGAGGTACAGCTGCGCACTCAGGGCGACGGCCTGTGTGGCACCCGTGGTCACCACCACCTGCTCGGGCACGGTCGGCAGACCGCGCCCCGTGTGGTGGGGGGGGATCGCCGCCCGCAGCGCGGGCAGCCCGGCCGGGTGGTAGCCCGCCTCGGCGACCAGGCCGGGCAGGTCCTCGCGCACCAGCCGGAGCAGCGCCCCGGCCAGATCCGGACCGCCGCCCTCGGCCGCCTGCCCCAGCGAGATGACGTCCGGCGGTTGGGTGATCAGCCGTTGGACCACCGCGGTGGCCCGGCCGCCGCGCACCCGCCCGTCCGCCGGCGCCCGGTGGTCGGCCGCTCCCCCCGACACCCGGGTGCCGCTGCCCCGACGCGTCTCGACCAGGCCCGCCCCGCGCAGTGCGTCGTACGCGGAGACCACCGTCGCCCGGCTGACCGCGAGGGCGTCGGCGAGCCGCCGCTCGGACGGCAGGCGGTCGCCGGCGCGCAGGTCCCCGGCCCGCACGGCCCGACCGAACGCGTCCGTGAGCCGCCGGTACAGCGGTCCCTCGCCGGCACTCCAGTCGCCCAGCAGCTCGATCAGCTCGCCCGGCTCGTGCAGCTCGGGCGCCCCACGGTTCCGGCTCCGGTTCCGGTCCACATTCCCCTCCATTGGCACGGGAGCACGAGCGCCCGTGACGCGAGGCTAACCACATGATCAGCACCCCACCCCTTGATACCCGGCTGACTGCCGTCTGCGACCTCTCCGTCTTCGCGGCGCGGGACGGCGCGGGACGGCACGAATACGACGGAACCGTCCAGGACCTGTCCCCGGACGGCGTACGACGCGGCCTCGCCGCGCTCGGCGGACCCGCCGGCACCGCGCCCTACGCGGACCCGCACGACGAGGCGCACGCGGCCGCCGCCGAGGACGCCCTCCGGGTCCGCTTCGGCGAACTCGAACTCCACCGCAGCAACCCCCTGTGGCACATCGAGAACCTGGACCTGACCGGCTACGACCGCCCCTACGCGCCCGAGGCCGAACGGGACGCGGCCCGCTCCGCACACCTGGGCCGGTGGCCGGACGCCGTCGACGCGGCGGTCGAGGCACTGGACCGCGTCCCCGCGCCGCTGGCCGACGCCACGCTGCCGCTCGCCCGTGGTCTGGCCGCCTCCCTCGACCCCCGGGGCGGGCCGGTCCACGCCGCCGCCGGCCGGGCACACGCCCGCTTCGTGGCCCACCTGGAGCGGGCGGCCGTCCACGGGCCGCCGTCGGCCGCGCTCGGCGGGCCCGCTCTCGCCCGGCTCCTCGGCGCGGCCGAAGCCCACACCGTCGACCTCACCGCGCTGTCCGCCCGGGTGGACGCGGAGCGGGACCGCCTGCGCGCCCTGCTCGACGCATCGCTGCGCCGCGTCGACCCGACGGCCGACCCCGCCGACACCGTACGGGCCCTGCAGGCCGACCACCCCGACGCCGACGCCCTGTTGGGCGAGTTCGCGGCCCTCGTCGAGGAGACGGTCGCCTGGACCGCCCGGCGCGACCTCGTACCCCACCACGACGTCGAGGTGGACGTCCTGCCGATGCCGGAGTCCCAGCGCCGGGCGCTGGCCGGCCTCTTCGCGTCCGCACCCCACGAGGCCGACGCGCCCAGCGTCTTCCGCGTGTCCCTCCCGGACACCGGCTGGACGGGGGCGCAGAGCGACCAGTGGCTGTCGACGGGCTTCAACCGGACCCTGATGCCCAACATGGCCGTCCACGAGGTGGCCCCCGGACACGCCAGCCACGGCAGGGCACTGCGCCGGGCCGCGACCGACGTCCGCCGCACGCTCCACTCGGACGCCTTCATCGAGGGCTGGGCCCACTACTGCGAGGAACTGGCCCTGGAACAGGGCTTCCGCGGCGGCGACCCGCGCGTCGCGGTCGCGGTCGCCCAGGACGCCCTGCGCAGGGTCACCCGCTTCGCCTGCGCCATCGGCCTCCACACCGGAGCGATGACCCTGCCCGACGCGGCGGCCCGGTTCGCCCGGGACGTCTCCCTGTCCGGGCCCGCAGCCCGGCACGAGGCCGAGCGCGGGCTGTTCGACCCCACCTACGGGCGCTACACGTGGGGCAAGTTCGCCATCCTCGACCTGCGCGAGCAGGCCGCGGCCCGCTGGGGCGGCGCCTTCTCGCTGCGCCGCTTCCACAGCGCCCTGTTCGACCTCGGCGCCCCGCCCCTGGGCCTGCTGCACACGGCACTGGAACGCGGATGAACTCCCTCGCCGCCTTCGCGCTGGCCACCCTCGCCCTGGTGGCGGTCCCCGGACCCAACCTGGTCTACATCATCACGCGCAGCGTGCAGGACGGCCGGCGGGCCGGCGTCGTCTCGGCCCTCGGAGTGGAGACCGGCACCCTCCTCCACGTCCTGGTCGCCGTCTGCGGACTGGCGGCCTCCATCACCGACCACCCCCTCGCCTTCGCCGTCCTGCGCTACACGGGCGCCGCATACCTCGCCTGGTTGGGCGTACGCGTCCTGCTCCGCCGCCCGCCCCCCTCCACCACGGAGGCGGACCGGGCGGACCAGGCCGAACAGGTCGAAGACCGTCCCGATCGACGCCGGCTGCTCCGCCTCTACCGCGAGGCCGTCCTCGTCAACGTGCTCAACCCCAAGGTCGTCCTGTTCTTCCTGGCCTTCCTCCCGCAGTTCGTGCCCACCGGCCTGAGCTCCGCGGAGACCCGCACCCGCATGCTCGTACTCGGCGCGGTCTTCCTGGCCATCGCCCTCGCCTTCGACCTCTGCTACGCGCTCGCCGGCGCCGCGCTCGCCGGCCGGCTCCGCGGCACCCCGCGCCGAGACCGCCGCCTGTCGTACGTGGCCGGCGGCATCCACCTCGGCCTGGCCGCTCTGGTCCTCATCTGATGCCCGATCAGCGGCCAGCAGTCGTCATCCGACCCGGAGCAGAGGAAGGCACGCGGGGGCGGGTGGTGCGCAGAGCCGACGAAGTGCTGGCTCTGCAGCGCGCGGGATCCGTGCGGGTCAGTGGCCGCCGCGCGGCTCGAAGCAGCCGCCCTCCATGTACGGGCCGTGTGCCTCGACCCGGGTCACGGTGCCGGCCTGCCCAGGGACGGCCAGGGTGCCGCTGACGCAGGCGCCGGTGCCCTTGACCATGAAGGCGAACTCCAGGATGAGACCCGGGGCGTTGATGTCGGCCTCCGTGGTCGGGTAGCCGAGGTCGTCCAAGGCCTTCTTCAGGGCGGGGCCGGTCGTGGGCGCGGTCCTGCCGGCCGTGGAGAGGGCCTTGGTGATCCGGGCCGCGTGTGCCCGCCCCACGCACTCGGCCCGGGCGCTCAGCATTCCCTTGATCTTGTAGGCGTGGTTCTCGGCGTACTTGGCCGCCTCGGGATCCTGCGACGCACTCGGCCCGCTACTCGATGTGGCCGCGACAGCGTCCTCGCAACGGGTTGCGATCTCGGGGAACTGCTGGTCGTGCCGCTGGCGTTCCGCCGCGGCCGCGGCCTCCGCTGCCTTGACCGCCTCGGGAGTGGCGAAAGCGGAAGCGGAGGCGGACACCGACGTGTCGGCGCCGACACGAGCCCCCGCCCGGGTGGTGCCGCACCCGGCAAGCACGAAGAGGCAGGCCGCGGCGGCAAGGGCGGCGACTGGGACGGTACGGCGTATCACACAGACTCCTTCTTCTGTCGGGGCGGCGCCGTGCTGCGCGGCCGGGTCAAGCGGGCGGCGGCGTACGGCGCAGCAGCACGATCCAGCTCGGCGTGGGGCCAGAATATGCCGCCTTCGACGCGGCACTGCCGGCCGGCCCGGGTGATTCAACGTTCCCGTAGACGCGTTCGGCGCCGCTGCAGGCAGGTCCGCTCCGGCTGTGCACGGGCCGGGCTGCGGGCGTGAGGGACGACGAGGACCTCTCCCCATGGGAGCGGGACGAACAGGTCGTGGCCGTCATCCAGCCGGCGTCGGGCTCGACGGTCGTCGCGCGGCTTGGGAAAGTGCTGCGCTCGCTGCACGCTCGCGGACGGGGGATGCGTGGCGAACGGGGTAACCGTTTCCGTTGCTGCCGTGCGGAGGCTGCCGCTCAGGCTGGTTCGACCGGTACGAGCGGCAGCATGCCGATCGGCTGGTCTCGCTGGTGCTGCTGTTGCGTCAGCGCGGCCGGCTGACCGCCTTCGCGCGTGTCGGGCCCCGAGGACTCCCCGAACCGGCACAGCGGCCGAGCCTGGTCGACCTGGACCGGGTCTGGCGGGAAGCGGACCCGACCTGGACGCCGTTCAAGACGCCAGCAGTCGGTCGCCGGGTGCCTAACAGCCGTCGCCGAGGGTGATTCCCGACGCGGCGGCCGAGTACACCCCGTACAGCTGGATCAGCTCCACGGGGATCGCCAGCACGCTGAACCACACGGTGGTGCCGGCGAGCAGTCCCGGCCAGGTCTCCCCGAGCCGGAGGCCGTACCGGCCGCGCAGCCGCCGCGCGAGCAGCACGCACACCGCCACCGCCGCCGCCCCGAGCACCACACCGGCCCACGCGGCGGCGTACTCCGTCATCGGGAGAGGCAGGTGCCGACAGGTTTCCCGCTGCCGCTCGGCCCACTCGGACTCGATCTCCTGCGTGTGCAGGGAGGTCGCAGCACCGGCCACGATCAGGAGCGGCACCAGCAGTGCTGCCGCCCCGGTGCCGGGTGGGACGGCACCGGGGCGCGGGGCGGGCGTCCGGCGCGCCGCGCGGCGCGGGCGGCTAACCGCAGTCACCGAGGACCGACCCCGAGCCATCGGGGGTGTGCATGGCCCACAGCATGAACAACTCCAGCAGAATCGCGAATACGTTGAGCGACACGCTGATGAAGGCCAGGAGCCCCGGCCAGGTGTCCCAGAGCCGGACACCGTGGTGCCGGCGGAGCCGCTTGGCGAGCAGTACGCAGATGATCACCGCGGACACGCCGAGGGCCAGCCCGGCCCACCCAGCGACATGTTCCATTTTGGGGAAGGGCATGTGTCGACATGCCGCCTGCTGCCGGTCGACCCAGTCCTCGTGAATGACCTGCACGTAGTAGGAACTGACCACGCCGAGAGTGGCCACGATGGGGACGAGTAGCGCCGCGATCACCGTGCCGGGCGTGACAGGAGGCTGCGGCCTGGTGTCGTGGACCGGGCTGGTGGAGGGAGGGGTTTCCATCAGTACCAATTCGGGTGGGGTCGGACGATGTGGATGCGCTGTTCGCCGTGGTTCCTGCTGGCGACGTGTACGCGGCTGTCCAGACTCACGTTCTGGTACGAGCTGGTGTGCTGGGTCAGTTTGATGTCGCCGTCAGGGGTTACCGAGGTGACCACGGCAGCGTGGTAGATCTCGCCCTGCGGCTCGTCCGGGTCGGGAGCGACCTGCTCGTAGAAGATGACATCGCCGGGACGTGCGTCCGATCTCGTGACTTCTTCGCCACCGTTGTGCAGGAGGAAGCTGTGCAGGCCTTTGGCCTGCGCCCACGAACGGGAGTGGTACGCCCGCTGGTCGATCCAGTCCCACCCCAGTCCGCTCTCCCTACCCCAGGTGTTGTCCCCGCGGGGCCCCAGCCAGAAGTCGAACTTCTTCTGCATCCCTCCGGCCTCAAGGGCCGACGAGGTGAAATTGGCGCAGTTGTTCTCGAACTTCAGGTCGTCCTTCTTGTCCCAGTGGTCGAGCGCGTACCGCACCATCTCGACCCGGTCGATCTTGCCGTCGGGTCCGCGGATCTCGCGCCCGACCTCGGGCGGCAGGCCTTGGAGGTCGGCGAGGGTCACGGGATCGGCCCGCATGAGGTCCTTCTGCTGTTGCGGCGTCAGGCCGTCCCACCAGGCGCGGACGAGGTGGGGGTCCTTACCGACCGGGATGTCCGCCCTGAGGATGTCGAACTCGATGTGGGACGCCTCGACCAGGATCTCGTTGTGGGCCTGCGAGGTGTCGGAGACGTTGATGGTCTTCGCCAGCTTGTCCAGTTCGGCGGAGGCCTTCGCGTCCGCCTGGGAGGCCTCGCGCAGGGCTTCCTCGATCAACGCGTTGACCGTGGCTATGTGTCCCTGTTCCTTGGTGTAGGCGTCGCGCACGTTCTGCGGGACGTTCGGTCCCGTCGGTACGGCGCCCGTGTACACGCCGACGGCGCGACCGTCCTCGATGCTCAGCCCCTGTTCGTTCGCCAGCTCGATGGCGTGCGAGAGGGTGCGTTGGGCGTAGCCCATGGTGTGGGCCAGGGCGTCGAGGACCATGGCCACGCCCTTCATGATGTCGCCGCCCGACTCGAGGCGGTTGGCGAGGTCCTCCAGGCGTTTGCCGGCTGTCTTGCCGGTCGCGTCCGCCCAGTGGTCGTCGAGCGGCTTCTTGCCCTGCGCGCGGATGTCCTCGCAGGCGGACGAGGAGCGGCGGGCGAGGTCGACCCAGTCGTCCGCCGCCTTCTGCCACTGGTCCGTGCGGCAGGCGTACAGGTCGTGATAGGTGACCACGGGTCAGTTCCTCCCGAGGTCGGCGAGGCCGCTCCGGAGCCGGCTGAAGGCGTCCTTCGCCTGGGCGTCCGTGGTGTCGTAGGCGTTGGCCGTGGTGTGGAGGTTGTCGGCCATGGTGTTCATCTGCTTCCCCAGGTCGACCATGTGGTCCTCCCAGGCCGTCGCGCACCGCTTCAATGCAGCGGCGGAGGCCCATCCGTAGTGGCCGTCCGCCGCCGTGTCGCTCGAGTCGAGGGACTTGCGGAGGTTCTCCAGCGCCCTGGCGGCCGCCGACTCAGCACCGCCTGCGCTTTTCCGCACGTAGTACGTCTTGATGTCTATGTCCACGAAATCCCCCATGAGCGGTTCGAGGGTCACCCTAACCTCGACCGCGCGTTCGATTCGCTAGCGACCCGCGGCCACTCGCCCCGCGCGAGGCCTCGGGCGGGGGACGGTGCTTCTCGGCCACGGGTGGGAACCCCGATGTGCCGGCACCAGGGCGAGGGTGGCTTGGCCCGCAGTGCGACGCGGCGGCCGTGGCGCGGCTCGCGCCCGGGCACGACGCCGCGATCGTCCCCGTGTACGACCACGCCCGCGCGGAAGGCCCCCGGGCAGCCGGGGTGGGGCGGCGGGTGCCGGTCGGCCGGCATGCGTGCTGCCGACCGCGGCTGGGAGTTTGCTGAGGCCCCCGGATGCCCGCAGCAACGGAGGGAGTTCTCCAGCGGCCATGACCACCGCCGCTTCGAGGAGCGGCCGGGCGATGTCCGGCCAGGAGCTGCTCGCGGTGGCATGGCCGGTGGTGCTGGTGGCGGTGTTCTTCCCCGCTGGCAGTGAAACGGTTCAGGGGCCTGGGCCGCCAGTGCTGTGACCGGAACGGTTCGCCACTGTCGCACCTGCCGGCGCGCGACCAACTCGCCACCGAACCGGATGGCCCACCCCGCCGACCCGGCCTACGGCGGCATCCTGCTCAACCGGCGGATCCGCATCCCAGCAGGTCGGCGACGCGGCGTCGTTGCCCGTCTGGGCTGCCGGCCGCCCGGACGGCGCCGGTGGCGAACAGCGAGGTGATGCCGGCGCCGAAGCCGAGGGCGACGTCGCGGCGGAAGACGGGGCGCAGGACGCGGGGGAGGAGGTCAGCCCGGGTGAGCCGGCCGCCGTACGAGAGGGGGGACGAACTCGGCGCCCATGCCCTCCTCGGCGAGCAGGTGCTCGGTCGCGACGGGCGGGACGCGCCGGTCGTCGGCGGCGAGCGGCGAACAGGGCCCGCAGCCCATGCGGGTCGGCCGGGTCGCAGGGGCCGCCGAGCAGCGTCTCCTCCGTCACGGGGGACGTGCCCGTCTCGCGCACGTGGGCAGGACCTCTGTGGCGACGACTCGAACCCGGGCGGAGCGGCGCTCGACGTCCCGTCCCCGTGTGAGGGAGCCCGCGCGAGGGTGTCCGGGCGACGTACCGCGGGCCACGGCCCCGGGAAGAACCGCCGTCTCGCGCTGCGCGGAGTGAGGTCGGGCGATTCCCGGACCGGCCGGAACCGGCCTTCGGTCGGGTCGTGAGCGGCGGGGGGGGGGGGGGGGGGGGGGGGGGGGGGGGGGGGGGGGGGGGGGGGGGGGGGGGGGGGGGGGGGGGGGGGGGGGGGGGGGGGGGGGGGG
>NZ_JBVHVT010000092.1:0-35719 GCF_055564695.1 Streptomyces sp. NPDC029014 | reverse complement strand
ACCCCCGAACACCCCTCCCCCCCCCCTCGCACAAACTCCTCTCCTCGGGACGCCACCCTCCCTTGGTCTCCCCCAGGGGCCCCGGCTCCCCCCCCCCGGCCCCACCTTCGACTCAGCACCGGCCCCCGCGCCGGTAGACAGGGAAGGACCCATGCGACAGGTACTGAGCCGAAAGGTACTGGGCAAGGGAGTACTCACGGCCGCGGCCGCCTCGAGCCTGCTGTCGATCGCCACCGGCGCGGCCCTCGCGCACTCCGGGG
Source organism: Streptomyces sp. NPDC029014 (assembly GCF_055564695.1). Lineage (NCBI taxonomy): Bacteria > Bacillati > Actinomycetota > Actinomycetes > Kitasatosporales > Streptomycetaceae > Streptomyces > Streptomyces sp. NPDC029014. The sequence goes on along the minus strand of NZ_JBVHVT010000092.1, from coordinate 35,459 downwards.
CGGTGGCCGAGGCCTCGCACTCGCCGGGTGTGCTGTCCGGCAACAGCGTCTCGGTACCGATCACCCTCTCGCCGAACGTGTGCGGCAACAGTGTGGACGGCGGCGCGGCGCTCAACCCCTCGTTCGGCAACACGTGTGCCACCACGAGCGGTACGGACGCCCACCACCACGACGTCCGCGGCGGCCACGACCACGAGCGCTACCTGAGCCCCGAGCACGCCGAGGCCTTCGAGCGCTACCTCCAGGAGCACGAGGCCCACCACGGGCTGCCGGAACGGCGCGGCGAGGAGGCCGGACACGGCGCCCCCCGCACGGAGGCACCCCGCCCCCACGCGCCGCGCCATGCGGCCCCCTCGCACGCGGAACCGCGCCACGAGGGCCGCCACGAGGGGCAGCGCCCCGGTGGCCGGCACAGCGGGTCCGCGGAGGAGGAGTGCGACGACCACCCGCAGGGCCGGCCCGTCCCCAAGCCGGAGCCGAAGCCCGCCCCGGCCGAGCACCACGCCCCGCCGGCCTCGAAGCCCGCCCCGGCCGAACACCCTGCGCCGCCCGCCCCGGAGCCGCCCCGGTCGCACCCCGCGCCGCCGGCACCGCCCGCGGCGGAGCAGCCGGCACCCCAGGCACCCCCGGCGCCGCTGCCCGCGCCGGCCCCGGTGGAGGAGGCACCGCGGCCGCTCCCGGCCCCCGCCCCGGTCGAGGATGCGCCGCCCGCGCCGGAGACCCCGGCGCAGACCCCGGCGCCGCTGCCCGCCCCCGCTCCGGTCGACGAGGCACCGCGGCCGCTCCCGGCCCCCGCCCCGGTGGAGGCGGCCCCGGCGCCGACCCCGGCGCCGCCTCACGGCGGCATGCCCGTGACCCTCCCGGCCCCGCCGGTCGTCCCCGCAGCCGACACTCCGGTCCACGCGGCGCCCGTCCCCGCACCGGTTCCCGCCCCGGTGCCTGCGCCCGCTCCCGGTCCCGCGCGGGCGATGCCCCCGGCGCCCGTCCTCGCCGAGACCGGTGCGGGCCAGGCCGGCGCCGCGGCGCTCCTCGGCTCCGCCCTCGTCCTGGGCGGCGCGATCCTGTACCGCAGGTCCCGTACCGCCTGACCCGGCCGCAAAGGTAATCGGAAGAAATACCGGCCGGAGAATCCCCGCGGGGATTCTCCGGCCGTCGCCGTGCCCGTCGTAACGCGTTTCCGCCGCGGCGCGGAATCGTTACGCAGGACAAAAGCGGTGCGACGGTCACCGCTGGAAAAGGATTTCGACCATGAAGCTCACGAAGGTCGCCGCGGTCGTCGCCGGCTCCGTTGCCGCCATCGGCGCCTGCGCTCCCGCGTTCGCCGCCGAGGGCGCGGCCGCAATGCCCCCCATGAGCCTGACCGGCGGGGCGACGCAGGCGTTCGACTCGCTCGCCCCCGTCACCGAGAACCTTCCCCAGACCCTCGGCAACGGCCTGGCCGAGCAGGGCCAGACGGTCGACAAGGTCGTGGGCACCGCCCAGCGGGTCAACGAGATCCGCAACGACGCCCCGGGCGAGGTGCTCGGCCTGGCGAACGGGGCCACGAAGGCCTCCCCGCTCCTCGGCGGGGTGCAGCTCAACGGCGGTGGCGGGTCCTGAGCCCTCCGGGTCCGGGAGCGGACAAAATTCTGGGCGCCACCGGCGAGGCCGGTGGCGCCCAGGGTCTGATGCTGGCGCCGGTGGGGCGTCAGTCTCAGGCGTTGACGCAGGTGTTGCCGAACGCCGGGTTCAGCAGGGCGATGACGTTCACGGTGTTGCCGCAGAGGTTGACGGGGACGTGGACCGGCACCTGCACCAGGTTGCCCGAGAGGACACCGGGGGAGCCCACGGCCGCACCCTCGGCCGTGGAGTCGGCAAGGGCGGTGCCCGCGGCGCCGGCAGCGGCGAGACCGGCGGTGGCCAGGACCAGGGCGGCCTTCTTGGCAGAGTTCATGGGAAGTGCACCTTCTGTTCGACGTTCTGCCCCGACCGGGGCTCACACCGAGAGAAACGGTCCGGACTCCCCAACGGACACGGCCTCGCGCATGATCAAACCTGTTCAGCCCAATCGCCTTCGCCGTACGCGGTGTTCGGCCGCGGGACCCGGGCCGAGCCCGCCGCTACGGGAGCGCGGGCACGTCCGGGATCTCGGGGATCTCGGGGAGGTCGGGGGCATCGGGAACGTCGGGGATCTCCGGAATCTCGGGGATGTCGGGGATCTCCGGCACGGTGTCCGTCGGCGGGAGGGTGACGGGCAGGCCCGGGATCGTGATCGGCAGCTCGGGGAGGGCGGGCACCTCGGGGAGGGGCGGCAGCGTGATCGGCGGCAGCGTGATCCCGGGCAGCAGTCCCGCGAGGCTCCTGAGGAGCCCGTCCAGGGTCGCGGAGATGCCCGTGAGCAGGTCGTCGATCGGGCCCGCCGGGGTCGCGGCCTGGCGCTTCTCCACTTTCTGCTGGGCGGCCTCCACTCGTTTGCGCAGGGAGGCGGCCGTCTCACCGTCCGCGGCACCCGCAGGGGCGGCCGCACCGGTGAGTATGGCGGCGACGAGGGCCGACGGGACGAGGACGCGGGCACGGAAGCGGGACGGCCGGTAGCGGTGCATGGGGGTTCCTTAGCTCGTCGCAATGAAACGGACCCGAGCGATCCGCTTCATTGCCCACCGTCGTGACAGCCTGCACGGAGTGCAACCGGAGCCGGGCCGAACGCAGGACCCGTACGCGCAAGGGAGTTGCTCCGGGTCGCGTACGGGCTTCGCGCACGCGTCCGGGACGGAGTCACCCGCGCCGGGGAACGGCCCTGCGCATGCCGGCCGTTCGAGTGAAGCCCCGGAACCAACCCTGTGGAGGGGCAGTTGACCAGGGCGCTCCACTAGCGGGCACTCGTGCGACAAAAGGACCAATCATGCTCAAGAAGATCATGACTGCTGCTGCGGTCACCGCCGCCGCCGTCGGTGCGGGCGCCGTTCTTGCCGCCCCGGCCATGGCCATCGGCAACGACAACGGGGTCAACACCGTCAACGGCAACGGCTCCCAGCAGATCTACGGCAACCAGAAGACCGCCGGCGACATGAGCCCGCAGCTCAGCCTGGTCCAGGGCACCCTCAACAAGCCCTGCATCGGCCTGCCCGCGAAGGTCAACCTCCAGAACGTCCTCGCCGCGCTGCAGATCGGTGTCCAGGACGTCAACCTCCTGTCCAACCCGATGAACCAGCAGTGCACCGAGAACTCCACCCAGGCCAAGGGCGACGAGTCGCTGTCGCACATCCTGGACAACATCCCGATCCTCTCCGGCAACGCCTCCGTCGGCAGCTGATCTCCGCTCCCTCCCTGCCCCCTGCGGTCCGGGCCCGTGCCCGTGGAGCGATGTGACGAGGGCCCCGGCAGCCTCCAGCTGCCGGGGCCCTCGCGCGTGCACCCGCCGGCTCAGCCCGTCCAGAACTCCCACCACCGGGTGAGGACCAGCATCCCGATCGCCCCGGTGTGCAGGACGGGCGGCAACCAGCCGAACTCGGTGAGGAAGCCCCGCACCGGACCGGGCGCGGGCAGCGCCCCGGTGCGGACGTTGTGCGCGGTGACCGCCCAGAACATCACGAGCGTCGCCACCCAGGTCAGGCAGCACCACAGGCACAGTGCGTTGATCTCGTAGAGGGACTGGGCCATCAGCCAGGTGCAGAAGCCGACGCCGAAGGCCGTGCCCGCGCCCAGTCCCAGCCAGAACCAGCCGCGGTACCGGGCCCCCGCCAGCAGGCCCGCGCCGGCGCACACCACGGCGCCGAACGCGACCAGCCCGAGCATGGGGTTGGGGAAGCCGAAGGCCGCCGCCTGCTCGCTCTGCATGACGCTGCCGCAGGAGACCACCGGGTTGAGGCTGCAGGCCGGCTTGAAGTCCGGGTCCTCCAGCAGCAGGAACTTGTCCAGGGTGATCACCCACGAGGCCAGCACCCCGGCGGCCCCGGTGAGGACCAGCAGCCAGGCCAACGCCCTGGGCGCGGCGGCCGGTTCGCCCTCGTGTCGAGTGCTGGGCCGCCCCTGTTGGCGGGGGACGCCCACTGTGTTCGTAGCCATACCGCCCATGGTCCCGCGCTCCGGGACAGACCCGGGCGAACCCTGAGCATTCCGCCGCAAGTTGACCTGAAGGGGTGGCGGGAACCCCTGTTACTTCCCGGACGTTTTACCGAACCCCGGACGTGATGTCAGAGCCAGGGGCTACGTTGAGCTTCCGCGAAGTCACTAGCTGCGACGGCCTGGAGACCCACCTTGAGCGATCCGTACGAGACAACCGAGGCGCACCTCGAGCGACTCCTGGGCCGCGCCCTCAACTCCTACGACCTGCCCGACCGGTTGGTCGAGCGCCTCGGGACGGCGCTCGCCCACAGTTCTTCGCTGTACACCACGAGCCACAGCCCGGCGGCGGGGCGGTGGCGGGAGACCCATCGGCACACCTACCTGCTCTCGGACGGCGGTTCGGCGTCCCTGTGGGAGCTCGTCTACCGGCACGAGGGCGACCGGGCCATACGGCACGAGGTCTTCGCGAGCCGGTCGGAGGCCCGCCTGGCCGTGGCGCGGCTGTTCGGCGAGACCCCGGAGGAGGACCTCTTCGACCCGGCGGCCTTCGAGCCGGAGGAGGAGCCGGAGCTGGCGGAACGGGACGCGGCCGCGCTGAGCGCCCTGCTCATCACCCCGACCGCGGCGCAGCGGTACCGGGAGTACGCGGTGGAGCAGTCGGCCGACCACGCCCGGCGGGTGCTGCGGCGCGCGGAGAACCCCGACCGGCCCGGGGAGCGGACGGCGCTGCTGCTGAAGTCGGCGTACGCGCACCGGATCACGCAGGCGTTCGGCACCCTGCAGGTCCTGCCGGGCGGGCGGGACGCCGGATTCCGGCTGTACGAGCACGCGTTCGTCCTGCTGGACGGGGGCGAGATCAGCCTGTGGGAGGTCGAGCACACGGCGACGCCGGACGGGCGCCACATGTGCGAGGTCTACGAGACGGAGGCCGCGGCCCGCGGGGCGATGGAGGTCCGGGCGCACGGCTGAGCCGGCCGCCGCGTCAGACGGCGGTCGGCTCGACCGGCCCCGTCGGATCCGTCGGGTCGATGGGCGGGCCCACCGACTCCACCGGCACCGCGGACCGGCTGCCCGGCACTCCCGGGACGGCCGGCTCGCTCAGGTACCGGTCCAGCGGCGGCCGCAGCGTGATGCGGACGGCCTCGGGGCGCAGGTCCGCCGGGGCCGGCATGGCGCTGCCCGGGAGGCGGACCGCGGCCGCGCCGTGGGCCAGGGCGGAGGCGAGGGCCTGGGGGCCGCAGCCGCCCGCGACGAGGAAGCCGGCCAGTGCGGCGTCTCCGGCGCCGGCGGTGCTGCGGACGGCCGCAACGGGTGCGGTGCCGTGGAGGATCCCCTCGGCCGAGACCAGCAGCTGCCCGTCCGCGCCGAGCGAGGCCAGGACGGCGCCCGCGCCCCGGGAACGCAGCTGCTGCGCGGCGGCGGCCACGTCGCCGAGGGTGTACAGGGGGCGGCCCGTCGCTTCTGCGAGCTCGGCCGCGTTCGGCGCGACCAGGTCCGGGCGGGCCGGCAGTGCCTGCGCGAGGGCCGGGCCGGAGGTGTCCAGGGCGATCCGGGCACCCGCCGTGCGGGCCCGGGCGACCAGGTCGGCGTACCAGTGGGGCGGCAGGCCGGGCGGGAGGCTGCCGCAGCCCGCGATCCAGTCGGGGCGCTCCGCGCCGGTGGGGACGGTGGCGAGCAGGAGCGCGGATTCGGCCGCGGTGAGGACCGGGCCGGGGGCGTTGACCTTGGTGAGGGTGGCGTCCGGTTCGACGATCGAGACGTTCGAGCGGGTGTGTCCGGCGATCGAGACGGCGGTGACGTCCACGCCCTCCGCGGCCAGGAGTTCGGCGAGCAGGGTGCCGGCGAGGCCGCCGAGCGGGAGGACCGCCGTCGTCCGTACGCCGGCCGCGGCCACGGCGCGCGAGACGTTGACCCCTTTGCCGCCGGGGTCGAGCCGGTCGGTGGCTGCGCGCAGCACGGCGCCCCGCTCCAGCACGGGGACCTCGTACGTGCGGTCGAGGGAGGGGTTCGGGGTGACGGTGAGGATCATACGAGCACGTCTTCCTTGGATTGTTCCTCACCGTACGCCCGATATGCCCGGAATCAAAAGCGTCGGGCACGCCCGCTCGGGGGAGCGGACGTGCCCGGGTGCAGGGAGCGGCTGCGGTCCGACTAGCCGGCCGGAACCGTCTCCGCGTCCTGCCGGGCCTGCTCGACGGCGCCCTCGCGCTGCTCCGCCGGCACCGACCTGGGCGGCAGCATGAACATCACCGCGAAGATCAGGACCAGTACGGCCACGATCCACCACAGCGCCCCGTGGAAGGCCTCCACATACGGCGGACCGAAGACGGAGTCGTCCTCCAGCTGCCCGAAGAAGACCACCGAGGTCAGGGCGAGGCCCAGGGCGTTGCCCATCTGGCCGGTGGTGTTGATCAGCCCGGAGGCGGAGCCGGCGTGCTCGCGCGGCACCTGGGACAGCACGGTGTCGGTGAGCGGGGCGACGATCAGGCCCATGCCGAGACCCATGACGATCAGGGGGGCGGCCATCTGCCAGGAGGCGATCTCCATGCCGAGGTGCCGCGCCTCCCAGATGTAGAGCAGGATGCCCGCGGCCATGGTCAGCGCGCCCGCCTGGAGCACCTTGCGGCCGAAGCGGGGGACCAGCTTCTGCACCGACAGGCCGGCGGCGATCGAGACGGCGATGGAGAACGGGACGCCGGTGAGGCCCGCCCGCAGGGCGCTCCAGCCGAGGCCGACCTGCATGTACAGGGTCCAGACCAGGAAGAAGATGCCGGTCACGAGGCCGAAGGTCAGCTGGACGGCGATGCCGCCCGCAAAGCTCTTGATCTTGAAGAGGGAGAGCTCGACCAGCGGGGAGCCGTCCTTGCGGACCTTGTGCTTCTCGTACGCGATGAAGGCGGCGAAGACGAAGGGCACCAGGGCCATGGAGACGAAGCCCCACAGCGGCCAGTCGTTCTCCCGGCCGTGGGTCAGCGGGAAGATCAGCATGACCAGGCCGAGGGTGACGAGGACGACGCCGACCAGGTCGAGGCGGAGCGCCTTGGGGGCCTTGGACTCGGCGATGAAGGCGCGGCCGAGCAGCACGCCGGCGATGCCGACGGGCAGGTTGATCAGGAAGATCGGGCGCCATTCGAGACCGAAGAGGTTCCACTGGGTCAGCAGGGCGCCCAGCAGCGGGCCGGAGACGGCACCGAGGCCGACGATCGCGCCGAACATGCCGAAGACCTTGCCGCGCTCGTGGGGCGGGAAGGTGACGTGGATGATCGCCAGCACCTGCGGCACCATCATGGCCGCCATGCCGCCCTGGAGGATGCGGGCGCCGACGAGCACGTCGGGGTCGGGGGCGATGCCGCAGAGCAGCGAGGCGACGGTGAAGCCGGCGATCCCGATGAGGAAGACCTTCTTGCGGCCGTAGATGTCGCCGAGGCGGCCACCGGTGATCAGGCCGGCGGCGAAGGCCAGGGCGTAGCCGGCGGTGATCCATTGGACCGCGCTGGTCGAAGCGCCGAAGTCGCCGCGCATGCTCGGTATCGCGATGTTGACGATCGTGACGTCGACCAGGTCCATGAAGGCCGCGGTCATCACGATGGCGAGCGCCAGCCAGCGGCGCCGGTCGGCGCCGGGGGTCTCCTGATCGGGTGAGACGGGTGCGGGTGCCGGTGTCCCGGCGGGGGCGGAACTCCGCTCTTCGGATGCGGGCCCGGTCTTTCCTCCGGGCGATGTCATGGTCGTCTCGCTGCTCATGGGGAGAACGCTAGACCTCGTCTAGGTCAGATGGTGTCCTATTGCAGTGGCAGCCTGGAACCCATGACCGACACCCCGGCACGCCTCCTCACCCTGCTCTCCCTGTTGCAGACCCCGCGCGAATGGCCCGGCAGCGAACTGGCGGAGCGGCTGCGGGTGAGCACGCGCACGATCCGCCGCGACATCGACCGGCTGCGGGAACTCGGGTACCCGGTGGAGGCCACTTTGGGCCCGGACGGCGGGTATCGGCTGGTGGCGGGGGCGGCGATGCCGCCGCTGCTGCTGGACGACGAGGAGGCCGTCGCGATCGCGGTGGGGCTGCGGGCGGGTGCCGGGCACGCCGTGGAGGGCGTCGAGGAGGCTTCCGTACGGGCGCTCGCCAAGCTGGAGCAGGTCCTGCCGGGGCGGCTGCGGCACCGTGTGGGCGCGCTGCAGTCGGCCACGATCGCGCTGACCCGGGGCGACGGGGCCACCGTGGACCCGCACGCGCTGACGACGATGGCCTCGGCGGTGGCCGGGCGGGAGCGGCTGCGGTTCGCGTACCGGGCGCGGGACGGGGCCGGTACGCGACGGCTGGTGGAGCCGTACCGGCTGGTGAGCACGGGCAGCCGGTGGTACCTGGTGGCCTACGACATGGACCGGGAGGACTGGCGGACCTTCCGCGTGGACCGGGTGGCGGAACCCTTCGCAACGGGTGCCCGCTTCGCCCCGCGCGAGCTGCCGATGGAAGCCGTGGATTTCGTCCGGCGCGGGCTGCACGGGCGGCAGAGGTACGCGGTGGAGGTCGACTTCGGGGTGGGGGCGCAGGAGCTGCCCGGCTGGCTGCGGGGTGACGCCGTACCCGCGGATGGGGACGGGGACGGGGGCGGGGACGAGGCTGCGGGCGCGGGCTGCCGGGTGCGGTTCGAGACCGGGGACTCACCGGAGTGGCTCGCGGCCCGGCTGGCGCTGACGGGGTTGCCGTTCACCGTGCACGCGCCGGAACTGCTGGCCGAGGCGGCCCGGTCGCTGGCCGCCCGGCTGACGGCGGGGGCCGGGACCGGGACCGGGACCGGGGCGGCCGGCTAGGAGTGTCCTGAAGATCTTGAAATCGCGCCCGACTTGCGCCGCTTTAGGACGATCGACATTTGCTGGCAATCCAGGGTGAGCCGGGCGGTCAGAGCAAGATCTTCAGCGGACTCCTAGGGCCTGTCTCCTTGGGGCCTTCCCACGTGCAGGTGGTTTCCCGTCCCGTGGCGCATCCTCAGGGCTTCTGCGGCGTTGCCCGGTCGTCCGGCCGATCTTGGTCCGGCCCACTTGTCGCCGCAGGAGGCTGTCTACCGGAGTCGGCCGCGGCGGTCACCAAGCGAAGGAGTCATCTATGCCGCCCTCTGGGAAGTGTGTCATCAGTTGCTGGCGCGACAGCGGGGAGAGGCGGGTCCTCACAGCCTCGGAACAGGGCGTGACTGTTGCGCCTCCGGGGGCTGCAGACGAGCAGACGTTTTCGCTGGTCTCCGGCCCTGATGGCACCGCCGCCATCCAGATTCCCGCCCTTATCTTCCCCTCCCGTTCCCTGAGCTACAAGGAGTCGGAGAAGGGCGAGAGGGTGATCCTGGGGCCGCTGAGTGACTTCCCCACCCGCGAGTGGAAGCTCGAGCCGGCCCCGCAGCAGTCCTCTCCGCAGCCCTACTTCCTCCGCGTTCCAGGCAAGGATCTGATGGTGGCGGTTTCACCGAAGGCGATCTTCCCGCCTGAGCTGGAGCTGGTGCCTTTCAACACGGACCTTGAGAACGCCTGGACGATCTTTCCCGTCTTCCAGGATTAGCCGCGTGACATGCAGGTGGGTACTGGCTCTTCACCTGCGGACGCGCGTTGGGTATCGACCGCTGACGGCCGCTTAACGTCGGATCCAGATGAGGATCGCGGCAAGGTGGAGTGCGGCCTGGTAGGCGATGGCGAGTTTGTCCGTTCGCATGGCCAGGCCGCGCCACTGCTTGAGCCGGTTGATGCATCGCTCGACCGCGTTGCGCTGCTTGTACGCCTGCGCGTCGAAGGACGGCGGTCGGCCGCCGGCACTGCCTCGCCGCAGACGGTGGCCGATCTGATCGGACGGCTGGGGGATGACAGCGCGGATACCGCGTTGGCGGAGGTGACTGCGGATCGCGCGGGACGCGTACGCGCGGTCCGCAAGGACGGTATCAGGCCGTGTCCTGGGCCTTCCGGGTCCGCTTCGCGGAACACGGATGGCGGCCATGACGGTTTTGAAAGCCGGAGCGTCGCCTGCCTGGCCTGCGGTGACGCGGAGGGCCAGGGGCCGTGCACGACTGTCGCTGGCGAGGTGGACCTTTGTGCTCAGGCCGCCACGGGAACGTCCGAGCGCGTGGTCATCGGGTTCGGCGGGGCTTGGAGCCCCTTTTTCCTGGGCTCCGGCGGAATGCTGCGGCGGGTGCACGCGGGCAACGGGAAGCCCCCGACACCTGAGGGGGTGGTGCCGGGGGCCGCTGCGGCAACCCGGGCCGCCGTCGGGCCGGGGGCCGGGCCGGTCAGGCCACGGCGTCGAAGCCCGTGTCGTGCGCCATGCGCTTCAGTTCCAGCAGGGCGTGCTTCTCGATCTGGCGGATCCGCTCGCGGGTCAGGCCGTGCTGCTTGCCGACCTCCGTCAGGGTCCGCTCCCGGCCGTCGTCGATGCCGTACCGCATCTTGATGATCGACGCCGTGCGCTGGTCGAGCTTGCCCAGCAGGTCCTCCAGCTCCTCGCTGCGCAGCAGGGAGAGGACGGACTGCTCCGGGGAGATCGCGGAGGTGTCCTCCAGGAGGTCGCCGAACTGGGTCTCGCCCTCGTCGTCCACGGACATGTTCAGGCTGACCGGGTCGCGGGCCCAGTCCAGTACGTCGCCCACGCGCTGCTCCGTCGAGTCCAGCTCGGCAGCTATCTCCGCGTGCTCGGGGTCACGGCCGTTCTCCCGGTTGAACTCCCGCTGGACGCGGCGGATCCGACCGAGCTCCTCCACGAGGTGGACGGGGAGGCGGATGGTGCGGGACTGGTCGGCGATGGACCGGGTGATGGCCTGACGGATCCACCAGGTCGCGTACGTGGAGAACTTGAAGCCCTTGGTGTAGTCGAACTTCTCGACCGCGCGGACCAGGCCCGCGTTGCCCTCCTGGATCAGGTCGAGCAGGGGCAGGCCGCTGCGCGGGTAGCGGCGGGCGACGGCGACCACGAGGCGCAGGTTGGAGCGGATGAACGTCTCCTTGGCCCGCTCCCCCTCGGCTGCCAGCACCTCCAGCTCCTCGCGGCCGGGGGCCTCCCCGTCACGCTCCACCTCGCCGTCGAGGATCTGTCGGGCGTACACACCCGCCTCGATGATCTGTGACAGTTCCACTTCCTTGGCCGCATCGAGCAGCGGGGTGCGCGCGATCTCGTCCAGGTACATGCCGACCAGGTCGCGGTCGGCGATCTCCCCGCCCACAGCGCGGGCGCTGCCCTGGGACTGGTGGCGGGCGACGGCGCGGGTTGCCATGCGTGCTCCCTTGCAATGTGTGAGGTCGCGGTGCGGCTGCTGGAACGCGGCTGTGCGTCCCTGGACACTCTCCCGAGTGCCCGCTTCCTAGGGAGACAACGGCTGGAATCAGGACAGAATTCCCACGCCGGTCTCTCTTTTTCGCGATCTTGCAGTATCCTGCCCCGCCGCGCCCCGAAAGGGCCCGGCGCCGGGCCTGCCGGAACGCGAGGAGTCGCAGGTCAGGCGGGGGGCGAGGGTGATCGGAAAGCCCTCGCCGGCCGCACGCGGACCGGGCCGGCGCAGCGCCTGTGAGACCGCCGTCACACGGACGGCGGAAGCACTCCTGCCCCAGAAGACGACATTGGACGGCTCCTGGTTGCTACGGCCGCGACCGCACTACCCGAACTGGACGGAGCGCTTCGACAGCCCCATCCAGAAGCCGTCCACCGCGTCCGTCCGGCGGCCCAGGTCGCCGGCGGCGTCGGCCGCGCCGAGGGTGACGAAGAGCGGGGCGAAGTGCTCGGTGCGCGGGTGGGCGAGGCGGCCCGCGGGGGACTTGGCCTCGAAGTCCAGCAGGGCGTCGACGTCGGAGGCCTCCAGCGCTTCGCGGCCCCAGGCGTCGAACTCCGCGGACCAGCCCGGCACCCCGGGCCCGGTGTGGCGCAGCGCCGCCAGGTTGTGGGTGAAGAAGCCGCTGCCGACGATCAGGACGCCCTCGTCGCGCAGGGGCGCCAGCCTGCGGCCGATGTCCATCAGGCGCTTCGGGTCGAGCGTGGGCAGGGAGATCTGGAGGACCGGGACGTCGGCGTCCGGGTACATCTCCACGAGCGGGACGTACGCCCCGTGGTCGAGGCCGCGGTCGGGGACGTCCTGGACCGGGGTGCCGGGGGCGCGCAGCAGGGCCCGTACGGAGGCGGCGAGGTCGGGGGCGCCGGGGGCGTCGTAGCGGACCCGGTAGTAGTGCTCGGGGAAGCCCCAGAAGTCGTACACGAGCGGTGCGGGCTCGGTCGCGCCGAGGGCGAGCGGGGCCTCCTCCCAGTGCGCGGAGACCATCAGGACCGCCCGGGGTCGGGGCAGGGAGGCGGACCAGGCGGCGAGTTCGCCGGGCCAGACCGGGTCGTCGGCGAGTGGGGGCGCGCCGTGGCTCAGGTAGAGCGCGGGCATGCGGGCGTCGGGGGACGCGGTGTCCGCGGCGACGACCGCGGCCGCTTCCGGGTGCGGCTGCGGGTGCGGGTGCGGAGGCAGGGGCGGGGTGGGGGTCATGGTGGCGCTCCTCGGTCGTCCTCGCGGAGCCCTGGACATGACTGACCCCGCGTCGTTCAAATTTGAACGACGCGGGGTCGATCGTCATTCCCGGGGTACCCCGCGGCCCGTCAGTGGGCGATCACCGGGACCTTCACCTCGGCCTCGGAACCGGCACCGGAGCCGGAGGCGACGGGGCCGCCGGCGCCGGGACGGCCCGTGTTGACCAGGACCGCGACCGCGGCCGCGCTGGCGAGGAGGATGCCGACGGCCCACCAGATGGCCGCGGAGTAGCCCTCCACCATCGCCTGGGCCTGGAGCAGCTTCGCCGCGGCGCCGCCCGCCGCGGCCTCGGCCGCGTGGTCGGCCAGGTACGCGGTGGTCGCCGAGGCGGCGATGGTGTTCAGCAGGGCGGTGCCGATCGCACCGCCGACCTGCTGCGAGGTGTTGACCATGGCGGAGGCGACACCGGCGTCGGCCGCGGCCACCCCGTGCGTGGCCAGCGACATCGCCGGCATGAAGGCCGTGCCCATGCCGAGGCCCAGCAGCAGCTGCGCCGGCAGGATCAGTGCCGGGTAGGAGGAGTCGACCTCCAGCTGGGTCAGCATCAGCATGCCGGCGGCGGCGACGAGGAAGCCCGGCCCCATCAGCAGCCGCGGCGGGACCCGGGTCATCAGACGGGCACCGATCTGCGTGGAGCCCGTGATCATGCCCGCGATCATCGGCAGGAAGGCGAAGCCGGTCTTGACCGGCGAGAAGCCCTTCACGACCTGCAGGTAGTAGGTGAGGAAGAGGAACAGGCCGAACATCGCGATGACGGCCAGGCCGAGGGAGAGGTAGACGCCGCCGCGGTTGCGCTCCAGCAGGACGCGCAGCGGCAGCAGCGGGGACTTCACCCGGGACTCGGTGAAGACGAAGGCCGCCAGCAGGGCCGCCGACCCGATGAACATGGCCACGGTCACCCCGTCCGTCCAGCCGGCCGACTCGGCGCGGGTGAACCCGTACACCAGCGCGACGAGGCCGAGCGTGGACAGCACGACGCCGGGGATGTCGAGCGGAGCACGGTTGCGGCTGCCGGCGGGCTCACGGACGACCAGCCAGGCACCCGCGGCCGCGACGACGGCGAACGGGATGTTGACGAAGAAGGTCCAGCGCCAGTTGAGGTACTCGGTGAGGAAGCCGCCGAGGATCAGACCGACGGCGCCGCCGCCGCCCGCGATGGCACCGTAGATGCCGAAGGCCTTGGCCCGTTCGGTGGCGTCGGTGAACATGACGGCCAGCAGGGACAGGGCCGCCGGGGCGAGCAGCGCGCCGAAGGCGCCCTGGAGCGCGCGGGCGCCGAGCATCATCGCCTCGCCGGTGGCGGCGCCGCCGAGCGCCGAGGCGAGGGCGAAGCCGACGAGTCCGACCACGAACGCGTTCTTGCGGCCCCACTTGTCGGCGATGCGGCCGCCGAACAGGAGCAGGCCGCCGAACGCGAGCGCGTAGGCGGTGATGACCCACTGGCGGTTGCCGTCGGAGATGCCGAGGTCGGTCTGCGCGGACGGCAGCGCGATGTTCACGATCGTCGCGTCGAGGACGACCATCAGCTGCGCCAGGGCTATGAAGACGAGCGCTTTCCAGCGGTTGGAATCGGCAGCCGGCGCCGGGGAGGGCGCGGCCGACGCGCTCGTCGCGGCCGTTTTTGGCATGGGGGTACCCACTTCACTGGTTCAACGTACGGAATGACGGATGTGGCGTGCTTGACGCAATCAGCAAGGATTTGAAGCGTTTTGCCGCAATTTACGACGCTAACGGGCCCGGCCCGGAAGGTCACACGGTTTTCTGCCTGAGGTCTTCGAGGGTGGACGCCTCACCGGGCAGCACGGAGCGGGCCGGAGCCCGCAGCCCGTCGAGGAGGAGCTGGAGGTGACGGTGGACGAACGTGTCCACGTCGATACAGGGGACGCCCGGGAGGGGGCGACTGAGCTGGGACAGGGCGACCATCAGGTCGCCGACGGCGATGTCGGTCCGGATCAGGCCCACGTCCTGCCCCGCAGCCAGAAGCCCTTCGACCGCTTCCGCCAACTCATCGCGGGCGGAGAGGAGTTCGGGGTGCTCGCGGTCGAAGTCGCCGCTGAGCATGGCACACAGGGCGCCGATCCGCTCGTCCGCCGCGGTGTGCGTGAAACGGCACAGTGCGGCGAACGCGTCGGGTTCGTCGGTGAGCGACCGCCGCGCCTCGGCCGTGACCCGCTCCATCACGAACAGCACGACGTGATGGACCAGGGCGGCACGGTCGGGGAAGTGGCGGTACAGGGTGGCGTTGCCGACGCCGGCCCGGCGGGCGACCTCGTCGAAGGGCGCACCGGAGCCGTGCTCGACGAACACCTCCCGCGCCGCGGTCAGGATCCGCTCGCGGTTGCGCACGGCGTCGGCGCGGGGGCGCGGGGCCGCCGCGGTGGCGGTGCTGCTCTTCATCCGCGGCCTCCTCGACCTGGACTTCGTACGGACCGGTACCGGCTCGCCCCGCCGAAACGGGGAGCCGGTCCCCGCTTTCGGGGACACCTGTGCAAACGGGGAGCGTGTCCCCGGTTATTTCACCCCCCAGTGTGACCTGGGCCACGCCCGTGTTCCCGTTCGGCGCACCCGGCGCGCGGGCGTGCCGCCCCCGACGGAGGGTGATCGCACGGAGCGCAGTCCGGGTCGGGCCGGCTGCCGCGGACCCGAAGGCGATCTCCATGCCGCAGACCCGCCACCGGATACGCAGACCACACCGCGCCGGCGCCTACATCGGCCTCACCGCGCTGGCCCTCGGGGTCGCCGCCACCGCCAGCACGGGGATGGCGGGCCGCGGACAGTCCACGTCGGGGCCCGCCGCCACGGCCGTCGAGTCGGCGCTCGCGCCCTGCCGGATCACCGGCGCGACGGGCGTGCAGATGTCCGAGGGCCTGCCGACACCGCCCGGCTACTCCCGCTCGACGGGCGAGGTCCGCGCACTGAACCTGATGGTCGACTTCCCGGACGCCAAGGGCGAGGGAACCGCCCTGGACCGGCTGGCCGAGTTCTTCCCGCAGACCGCGGACTGGTTCCGCACCAGCTCCTACGGCCGCCTCAGCTACCGCGCCGAGGCCCCGATCAAGACCTGGCTGCGGATGCCGATGCCGTTCGCCGCGTACGGGATCGAGCGCGGGTCCCCGTACGAGCCGGGCTACCGGCAGCTCGTCGAGCACATCGTGCAGGCCGCCGACCCCGACGTGGACTTCCGGGCGTACGACCTGGTCAACATCCTGGTCACGCCGAACGCCGGGCCCTCGGCCCTGGACACCGTGCTGTCGGTGACCTTCTCCGGCAACGCCGAGGCGCCGATCGCGGACGGCGTGCCGCTCGCCAACACGTCCTTCGTCTACAGCCGGCAGGACGACGGCTCCGGCTCCTACCGGGAGACCGGCTTCCGGGTGCTGCCGCACGAGAACGGGCACGTCTTCGGCCTACCCGACCTCTACACCGCCGACGGCGGGGGCGCCGTCGGGCACTGGGACATCATGAGCGAGGACTGGGGCGCCAACAACGACCTGCTGGGCTGGCACAAGTGGAAGCTGGGCTGGCTCGACGGCACGCAGATCAGCTGCGCCTCGAAGTCCGGTGTCAGCGACCACATCCTGACCCCACTGGCGGTCGAGGGCGGCACCAAGCTGGCCTTCGTCCCGCTGTCGGACAGCTCCGGGTTCGCGGTCGAGGTGCGCACCCGCGGCGGGAACGACGAGGCCGTCTGCAAACCGGGCGTCCTCATCTACAAGGTGGACTCGCTGGTCGACACCGGACAGGGCCCGGTCACGGTCCTGGACAGCGCGGCCGGCAGCGGCGGCTGCACCCGGCGGCCCAACGTGCACGGGGAGCTCTCGGACGCGCCGTTCCAGCCGGGCGAGACCTTCACCGACGAGAAGTCGGGCATCAGCGTCTCGGTGGTGGGCGAACTGCGCGACGGCAGCTTCCAGGTGCGCATCACCCGCCCGTGAACCGATCACGGGCGGGCGAGCCGCTCGCCGTCGGGTGAGCCGTTCACCGTCGGGTGAGCCACCGTCCGCGGCGGCTACGCGCCGCCCCCGCCCGCGTACTCCTCCCACGTCCACAGCAGCTGCCGGCGGGCCAGGACGCCGACGGCGTGGCGCCGGTACTTCGCGGTGCCGCGGACGTCGTCGATCGGGTTGCAGGACGCGGCGGCGAGATCACCGAACTGCCGCACGACGGAGGGCGGGAGCGGCTGCCCGGACTCCCAGAACCCGCCCTCCTCCAGCGCCGCGCACAGGAACTCCTCGGCGACCCGGGCCCGCACCGGGGTGGGCGCGGCGGACCCGATGCCGGTCCGGACGGTCCGGATGCGCGGGTGCAGGGCCATCCCGAAGGCGCACACGGCGATGACCATGGCGTTGCGCGTGCCGACCTTGGAGAACTGCTGGGGCCCGGTGGCGTTCGCGATCCGGATCGTCCTGATCAGCTCGTCGGGGGCGAGGGCGTTGCGCTTGACCCCGGTGAAGAAGGCGTCGATCGGGATCAGCCGGGTTCCCCGTACGGACTCCGCCTCGACCTCGGCTCCGGCGGCGAGCAGCGCCGGGTGGGCGTCCCCGGCGGGCGAGGCGGTGCCGAGGTTGCCGCCGACGCTGCCGCGGTTGCGGATCTGCGGGGAGGCGACGGTGTGCGAGGCGAGGGCGAGCCCGGGCAGCGGGCCGCGCAGCCGCTCGACGATGTCGGTGTACGGGACGGCGGCGCCGAGGACGGTGGTGTCCTCCCCGACCTCCCACTCGCGCAGCAGCCCGATGCGGTTGAGGTCCATGAGGTACTCGGGCCGGCGCTGGTCGAAGTTGATCTCGACCATGACGTCCGTCCCACCGGCGATCGGCAGGGCCGCGGGGTACTCGGCCTTGGCGGCGAGGGCCTCTTCCCAGGTGGCGGGGCGCAGGAACTCCATGTCCGGCTCGCATTCGTCGCGGGGCGGGGAGGCGTCGCGGGGGCGGAGGACGCCCCGCCTCTACCGGACCCTTGAACCGCCCACCCGGCCCGCAAACCGGATCCCGGCGAATTTCCCCCGACACGCCGGTCGGACCGTGGCGGAGATAGTACCGGCGAGTAATCTGATCACGACCGTTCTGAACAAGTTCAACAAACACTGGGGGGCCGGTGCACCGTCACCGCATCATGATTTCCGCTGCCGTCGTCGCAGCAGCCGTGGGCTTCGTACCGGGCGTGGCGCAGGCGGCGGGCCCGTCCGCCGACCGCACCCCGGCCGCGACGGCCCCGTCCGACGCCAGGAAGGCCGACCCCGCGAAGTCGGCGGCGGCGAAGGTGGCGGAGGCCCAGGCCGCGGCGGCCAAGGCCGTCGCCTTCAAGAGCCCGGCCGACCGCACGGTCCGGGGGACCGCTCCCGCCGAGTCGGCCGCACGGAACCAGGCGGCCGCCGCGGCTCCGCAGACGGCTGGCGTGAAGGACAACCCGGGCCTCGCCGTGGACCTGTACGCCGAGGGCACCGGCGCCCACGGCATCAACCTGACGTCCCACGTCACCACCAGCGTCGTCTCCGCGATCCGCGTCGAGGTCAACTGGGGCGACGGCCGCACCGACACCGACTACACGACCACCAGTCGGGCCGTGGACTCCAAGCACGTCTACGACGAGGTCGGCACCTACACGGTCAAGGTCACCCTGACCGACCTGAACAACCACGTGACGGCCACGAACAGCGTGGAGGTGTTCACCCTCGGCACCGAGTTCACCCCGCACGCACCGACCCGGCTGCTGGACACCCGGGACGGTACGGGCGCCCCGGCGGCCCAGTCCGTCGCCCCGTACGGCACGACCCGCGTGAAGGTCGGCGGCAACAACGGCATCCCCGCCGGAGTGGCCGCCGTGGCCCTCAACCTGACCGCCACGAACACCACCGCCGACGGGCACATCACGGCCTACCCGGCGAACACGGAGCGGCCGATCACGTCGAACGTGAACTTCACCGCTGGCCAGTCCGTGCCCAACATGACGATCGTGCCGGTCGGCGGGGACGGCTACGTCGAGCTGGCCAACCGCAGCTCGGGCCGGGTGGACCTGATCGCGGACGTCACGGGGTACTTCACCCGGTCCGCCGCCAGCGGCTACACCTCGCTGGACCCCACTCGCGTCGTCGACAGCCGGGAGGGACTGGGCACCGCGAGGGGCCAGGTCGCCGGACAGAGCACCTTCGACGCCCAGATCGCCGGCCAGGCCGGTGTGCCGCAGGGCGCCACGGCCGTGGCCCTCAACGTCACCGTGACGAACCCCGCGGACCCCGGCCACCTGACGCTCTTCCCCAGCGGCCAGCAGGCGCCGTCCACGTCGAACGTGAACTTCACCGCCGGCCAGACCATCGCCAACTCGGTGATCGTGCCGGTCGGCCCCGACGGCAGGATCAACATCCGCAACGGCTCCTGGCGGTCCGCCGACGTGATCGTGGACGTCGTCGGCTACTACAGCGCCGACAGCAAGGCCGCGTACAAGCCCGTCGTGCCGACCCGCCTGCACGACTCGCGGGACTGGGACTTCCCGGTCCAGGGCCAGGACTACCGGTGGCTGCCGCTGACGGACAAGGCCTCGGTCACGGGCCTCGTCCTGAACACGACGGTCACCAACACCCGGGGCAGCGGCCACCTGACCGTCGCCCCGGACCCGAACACCAGGGACAAGTACACCAACGACACCCAGGTCCGGCCGACCCCGCCGAACTCCTCCAACCTGAACTGGACGAAGGGCTCGACCGTCCCGAACCTGGTGCAGGCCGGTACCGGCAAGACCGGCATCATCGACTTCTGGAACCGGGGCTGGGAGCCCACCGACCTGATCGTCGACATGTTCGGCCTGTACGACAAGAACTGACCCCCCGGCAGATCCCGCCGGACCGCCCCCGCCACAGCCCCGGGACAGCCCCACCGGCCGTCCCGGGGCAGGCCCCGCAGCTATCTCCCGGTACACACCGCACCCCACCCGCTACACTTACGGCGGTGGCCAACCCCTCGCGGGATGATCACCAGGCTTGTCGGAGGTGTGTGCCGACAGCACCCCGCCTTCGTAGCTCAGGGGATAGAGCACCGCTCTCCTAAAGCGGGTGTCGCAGGTTCGAATCCTGCCGGGGGCACCAGCACAAACGGCCCGGACCGATCATGGTCCGGGCCGTTTGACTGCACCGACTGACGGCAACGGGGTCATGCACTCGGGCGCTGGCGCCTCAACATCCGGTCCATGTGGCTGATCGCTTCCCGCTTCGTGTCGTCCACGACGTGGGTGTACACGTCCATGGTGATGCTGATCTGACTGTGCCCGAGGATCTCCATGATGACCCTGGGTGCGACGCCGGCGGCGGTCAGTAGGGTCGCGCACCCGTGGCGGGCGTCGTGCAGCCGGACGACCCGAACGCCAGCGCCAGCCGCGACGCGGGTGAAGGCCCGGTAGACGTTCCTCGGCTCCACCGTCCGACCGTTGCGGGTGGCGAAGACGGCCCCTGCCTCGGACCACGGGACGCCGGTCTCCCTGAAGATCGCGCGCTGCCTGAGTCGGTGCCACCGCAGGGGGGCGATGCACATCGCAGGCAGCGGGACGACCCGCCGGCGGCGGCTCTTCGGATCGTCCTGGTAGAGCTGCCCGCGTCGGCGCTGGGTTTGCTGGCGAACGTGCAGCACCCGGTTGTCCAGGTCGATGTCCGACCACCTCAACCCCACCAGCTCACCACGCCGCAACCCCATCGCGATGGCCAGGACGAAGGCCGCGTAGAGGGCCTCCCCGCGCGCGGCTTCCAGGAACGCGAGCGTCTCCTCCAGCGTCCACGGCCGGATCTCCCGCTGCTTCGCCCTCGGCGGCTCGACCAGGGAGGCGACGTTCCGCGTGATCAGTTCGTCCCGTACCGCTCCCGACAGCGCCGTGCGCAGAACGCGGTGGGCCTCCTTGGCGGTGGCCACCGTCTTGTCCTTCTGGACGCGGGTGAGGAACCGGCGCACGTCAGCCGTGCTCAGCGACTCCAGGCTCCGGGACCCGAGCAGCGGCACGAGGTGCAGCCGCACATGGGCCTCATACTTGTCGTAGGTGCTGAGCTTCCGCCGCGGCTCGACGTGCTGCTCCAGCCAGTACGGCAACCACTCCGACAAGCGGGCCGACCGGGTCGGCGTCGGGACGCCCTGCCGATCCCGCAGGACAAGCTCCTGCCGCTTCTCGTCGCACTCCTGCCAGGTCTTGCCGTAGACGGTCTTACGGGCTCGGGTGCCGTCCGGCTGAGGAACGTAGACCCGGGCCTCATACCGGCCGTCCTTGCGCTGCCAGATGCTGCCAGCGCCGTTGGGGTTCTTCTTGCCTGCCATCAGGCAGCGGCCTCCAGTTCGATGTCGATGAAGCGGCGCACAGCCTCGGAGGGAATCCGGCGGGCGCGGCCGATGGTGATGCTGGGCAGTCGCTTGGAGCGGATCAGGTTGTAGACGGAGTGCCGGCCGAGCTTGAGCGCGGCCATGGTCTCGGGGACGGTCATGAGCAGGGGCGGGGGCGGGAGCGCGCTCGACACTGGGGCTCTCCTGTTTCTGGGCAGAGTGGGGCCGGGCTCGGGTGCCTCAGACGGCCGCGCCTGTCCGAGGCTCGGATTTCCGCGTCACCGCGTCGTCTGTGTCATTCGCCGGTCTGACCTGCGCTTTTCGGTGACACGGGAGGACAGTGTGTGTCACCGGCGTGTGTCACCCGGGCTCTGGGATGACGCGGGCCGGTGACGCGGGTGACGTGTGGTGACGCAGCTGGGGGCCGTCCGCGTCACCCCTGTGTGCGCAGGTCACGGGCCGTTTGTGGGCTTGTGGTGACGTGGGTGACGCAGCGTCTCTCTTCTTAGGAAAAAGAGAGGGGTGGTGTCTGTTGTGGTGCGTGCCTTCAGGCGTGAAGAAGGAGCCGCCAAGCGGCACGCCCTTTGGGCCGGCGTTCCGCCGGAAGGGCAAGAAGAGCACCCCGCCCCGGGGCCGGGTGCTCTTCTTGCCTGTGCCTGGCGGGTCGGCGGCCGGTCCGGTCAGAACATCGGGGCGGGCTGGACGGGCGCGGCTGGGGCCGGCCGGGTCATCTCGATGTAGCGGGCGGTTTTGGTGCGGCCCCAGTCCACGAGGACGCCGCGCGCGGCGAGGGTGGGCTGCAGCCGCTTGAGGCGGTCCGAGAGGACCTTGCCGGTGGTCGGCCAGCCCTTCGGCAGGGGGCGGAAGTCCTCGCCGGCGTAGAGCTGGGTGAGGGCGTGCAGCCACTCGGTCGAGGTCATCCGCACCTCCTCGCCGGGGTCGAGGCCGGCGGCGTGCTTGAGGACGGTCTGTGCGAGGAGGTCGCCTTCGATGACGTCGTCGTTGAGGTCGTCGAGGCTGGCCCGGTAGGCGGTCAGCGACCCGAGGCCGGTGGCCGCGTCGAGCTGGGCGCAGAGATGGGCGAAGTCGGCCATGCGCAGGTCGGTGGGGATGTCGGCCTCGGTGGCCCGCACCTTCACGGTCAGGTCCAGCAGCGAGCCGAGGATGACGGGCAGCACCTGCGCGTACTCCGCCCACAGCTCCGCTTCCGTCCGCCGCACCCGGGGCCGCTCCAGACGCAGGGGCAGGAGCCGTTCGGCGAGGTCGGGGCGGATGACGCCCACGTCGATGCCGGTCAGCAGCAGGGGGCGGCGGTAACGGGAGCGGTGGACGTCGCCGTCGCTGAACAGCGCGCGCTTGATGCTCTCGGCGCCGGTGACGATGCAGCACATCAGGTCGGACAGGTCCGGCGGCAGGTGGGACAGGTTGTCCAGCGCGGTGACCCATCCGGCGGCAACGGCCGTGATCAGGTTCTCCTCGTCCTTCGGGGCGCGGCGCAGGTCGCCGGTCATGCCCTCGATGATCCGGACCAGCATCCGCCCGCCGGTTGACTTGCCGGCGCCCTGGGGGCCGGTGAGGAACGGGGCGGGGACGGGCACGGACGGCTCCAGGCAGCCGATCAGCCACGCCACGGCCAGGCACTCACTCTCGGCGTTGGCGAAGTTGCACAGCCTCAGCAAGGCGTCGATGCCCTTGCCCTCGGTGTCCTTCTCGGGGATGGGCAGTTCGCCGGTGAGCTGGGTGCGCCGCCAGCACACCTCGCGCGGGTCAGGGATTCGGATCTCCCACCCAGTGGGGTGGAGGCGGACGGATCGGCCGTCGTCGCGGCCCAGGTCGAGCCACGTCGCGCCGTCGAATCCCGGAGCGACCCGGATGTGGGTGGCCTGTACGTCCTGGCTGAGCGCGAGTGCTTCGATCAAGTCCAACGCCTCCTTCAAGGCGGTGCCGTTGAACACGCCGAGCCCGTCGTTGAACAGGCCGACCATGAGTTCCTGGCGGTGGCTGCCAGTCGTGCCCTGGGAGCGAATCGGGCGGGCGACGGGGTGGCCGTTGCGCTGCGCGTACACGGTGCCTTCAGTGGTGCGGAAGTACCGGAAGTGGGCTTGGGCGTAGTCGGTGATGATCTCCCGCGCCGGGGTCTTCTCCTCGTCGGCCACGGCTACATCCCCAGCGTCGTACGGGCGTTGTTCCACGCAGCCTCGCAGTGCCGCAGGGATTCCCCCTTGCCCTGCGCGGCGGTGAACAGCCGGTCGATGTGCTCCTCGGTGAGGCAGCCGCACCGGCCGTGGGCGGACAGCACCGCGAGGAACGTCTTGTACACGGTCTTGTGGATGGCGTCCGGTGCCCCGGCGATGCGCTGCTCCGCCATGGCGATACCCCGCTCCAGGTAGACGGGCGAGCGGTGGCGACACTCCCCACCCCCGGCCAGCGCGGGCGCGATGACCGCGACGGGCCCCGGCCGCGCCGCAGCCGGTGCCTTCTCGGCGAGTGCGCGCACGACGTCGGGCAGGGGCTGCAACGTGCCGGTCCCGGGGCCGCGCCACCGAGCGTAGGCCGCCGTGGACTTCAGGTCGATGCCGCTCCGGACGCTGTTCACCGAGCGCATGGCGCCCTGGTAGATCCAGTGCTCCCCGCGGGTGGTCGCCACGGTCCTCGTCGCGGGCAGGTTCTCGCGGGCCCAGGCGATCGCGCTGGCGTTGTCGAGGTCCACGACGGTCAGCCCGGCACCACCCGGGTGGTAGGCCACCCCGGCGGCGTGCCGCCACGCGGCGGCCCAGGCCGCGGACGTGAGTACGTCGACGTTCGTGGTGGCGGCGGCCCAGGCGTGGCAGGGGCGGGGGCACTGGCAGGGTCCGGCGGTCTGCATGTTCGGCCGGCCGCCGCACACTGCGTCCCGGCAGGGGGCGCAGTTTCCGACGGGCAGCTTCCCAGCTCGTAGCGGCAGCACGGGGACGCCCATACGGGCGAGGTCGAGGGCCAGGCGCAGGTGCGCGGGCAGGGGGTGTTCGGTCATGCTGGATGCCTCCAGTTGTAGTGCTGGATGAGGGCGGCCCCGGTTCATTGGCGTGAGAGGGGGCCGCCCTTGGCGGTTCTAGAACGGCGGTTCGTCGCTGTAGCCGGTGCTCAACGGGTCCGTGTTGCTGTGGCGGCGGGGCAGGCGCGGGAGCGTGAGGAGGACCCAGTGGCGGTCTTCGTCCCAGCAGGGGCAGGGCTCCCATTCGGTTCCGGCGTACTCGCCGGTCTCGTGGTCGCCGTAGTCGTGGTGGTAGCCGCCCCCGCCCCGGCAGTCGGGGCAGTGCGGGTCCGGGGTGTCGGTCAGGATCAGGGCCCGGCGGGACCAGTTGCGGAGCTGGATTCGGAAGCGGGACATTGCCCCTCCTCGCTTGTAGGGATGGGCACTGGACGCGGTGCGGGGAGGGAGGCCAGGGGCAGCCGGAGCGGGCCCCTCAGGGGGGTCCGAGGGGGTGTTTCGAGGGCGCCTCCCTGCCTCCCTATTCGGGTGTTTGTGCTGATCAAGGGCAGGGATGGGGGTCAGGGAGGCGGGAAGGGAGTTCTCCCTGCCTCCCTGACGTCTCCCTGCTACTCGGCGAGTCGCTCGGGCCCGTCCTGGTCGCGTGCCGCGAGGGCGGCGCGAACCTTGTCGCGGCTGACGGTCATGCGGCCGTCGGACTTGTACGGGTCGGCGCCGGTGCCGTCGAGGACGTCTTTCAGGTCGCTGAACGTCCACTCGCGGTACTCGCTCGGGTTCAGCGCGGCGAGGCCGGCGAGGACCTCTTGCGTGCGCATGCGTGACTCGTCGCCGATGACGTGTGCGATGTCGGCGAGCGCGTCGACCGCGGCGGCCGGCGACTCGCTCGCGGTGGCGGTGGTGACCGCGCCGCGCAGGGCCTTGGCCCTCTCGGCGATGGTCGTGGCGGTGTCGGTGTCGATGTAGTGGGTGCGGACGGTGATGGAGGCCTGCCCGGCCGGAATCTTGATGCCGTCCGAGGCAACGACAACGGTCCCCTTGTCCAGGCCCTGGCGGAGCAGGTGGGGTGCGGCGCCGCCGTCGACGGCCTTGTCGCCCAGCGCCATGCGGGCCTGCGACTCGGTGCCGAGGGCGAGGGAGACACGGGTGTGGGCGCCCTCACGGACCAGCTTGGGCAGGTTCTGGTCGGTGGGGTCCTGGGTGCCCTCCCACAGCAGCACGTCCACGGCCCGGCCCTGGTTGTGAATCTTCCGCGCGGCCATGAAGTACCGGGACGTGGCCTTGCTGCCGCCGTAGGGCCGCTTGTCCTCGCCGACCGCGGGGCACATGAACGCCACCTGCGCTTCGTCCACGATGCCGACCAGCGGCGGGAACACGCTTCCGGGTGGGGCCTGGATGCGGCGTTCCATCTCGGCGACCATGCCTTCGACCATCTCGGTCGCGTCGATGACGTGCTCGTCGGTCGGCCCCTGGATCAGGACGGTGGCGAGCCCGTCGAACATCCCCCAGTCACCGACGCCCTTGAGGTCGGCGATCCGGAACTCGACCGTGCGGTCGAGGGCCAGCCACAGGGCGAGCGCGCGCAGGGCGGCGGTCTTGCCCTGGTTCGACAGACCGGTGATCAGCAGCATCCGCTGATACAGGCTGATCAGGGCCTTGTCGCCGCGCAGGTCCTGACCCCACGGGGCCCGGCCGGTCTTGTAGTTCGCGGTCAGGGTGTTGTCGGTGATGAGCGGGGACGGGCCGATCGGCTGGTCGAGGGCGCCGGAGTCGGCGATCCACAGCCGGACGGTGCGGGCCGCGGTCGGCAGGGTGATGAACACTTCGTGTTCGTGGCGGGCGAGGTTCTCGGCGAGCTTGCGCCGGCGGCCCTGGACCTCGGCGGTGGAGACGCCGGAGGGGAGGGTGACGTCGACTTCCACGCCGCATCCGGCGATCCGGATCGGGCCAAGCATTGCGGCCCCGGAGTCACCCATTTCCTTGATGGCGTTCCGCAAGGGTGCGATGCCGAGGTCGCGTAGGGCGGTGACGACGATCGAGGGGGTGATGGGTGCTCCGGCGTCGTCGCGCTGGCCGGCGGGCATTGCCCACTGGGGGGCGGCCTGCCGCTTGCGGCCCAGCGCCCACAGCGCGGCGAGCGCCGCCCACGGGCCGAGGGTGACCAGCGGCCCCCACACCACCGTCGCGACCACGGTCACCAGACGGATCAACTCGATCGCCGCGGCGAGCGGGCCGACAACGTAGCTGACGTCCTTGTTCGCGATGGCCAGCACGATCCCCAACGCGAGCAGGGACCCGATGGTCAGGCCGGTGCCGATCAAGGCGCTCTTGGCGAGGTCCAGCGGGGCTTTGATCAGGTCCATGCGGCGGCGGTGCCGGTCGGAGCGGAACCGGTGCAGCCGGTCCTCCCACTCCTTGGCTTCCTCCCAGTGCCCGGCCGCCTCAGCCGCACGGAACATCCGCTCGTAGCGGGAGGCGGTCCGCCCGTCCCACGCGCGGCGAGCCGCGATGCGGGCGCCGCCGAGGATGTACAGGCCGTGCCGGGCGAACATGCGGGCTGCGGTGCGCGTGCGGTCGTGGGTGACCGCGGCCGACATCGCCCGCAGGGTCTGCTTGAACACCCGGACGGACTTGGCGGTGAGCGTCGGGTCCGGGGCGGGCGGCACTAACGCCAGCGGCTCGGGGCCGGAGCCGGGTTCGGGGTTGGGGTTCTTGAAGAGTGGTACGACGTTCTCGGGCATGCTGGATGTCCTGTCGTCTCTTGTGGGATGGGCAGGGCCCGGGGGCGGCCGGATTCCTTGGCCGGGAGGGCCGCCCCCAGGGCACAGCTACTTGCGCTTGCCGGACTTCTTCGCCGCGGCCGCCTCACGGTCCTCGCGCTCGGTCCGCTCGCGGGCGCCGTCGATGATCCGGTCGACCTTGCGTTCCAGGTCACCCTGGTAGACGGTCTCGCTGGCAATCCCGCGCTTGCACATGCGGGCCGTGTACCAGCCGATCTGTGCGATCTCGCGGGCGGTGAACCTCGGGTCCTTCGCCATTGCTGGGCTCCCTCCAGGAACCGGGGCTGTCCCGGCTCCCCTCACCACCCGGCACGGTGGCCGGGTGGATCGGGCAGTCGTCAGTCCTGCAGGAGGTAGGTCAGGTCTTCTTGAGTTCGTGGGTGTGGCACAGGACCGGCGCGATGAGGAAGCCGATACCGGCGACGGTCCACCGGCCGGCCGTGAGCGGCCCGGGCGGGACCGCATCCACGATCCGGCCCATACGGCCCACGGCCCGCGGGTCGTCCTCACACGCGACGATGAGCACCCGGTCTCCAGCGGCGAACACGTCATCGCCCCCTTCGGCGGGCGGCCCTGCGCACGTTCTTCGCGGCCTGCGTGCCCTCGGGACCCCCGACGGACTTGACGACCGTGTGGACGCCCCAGCCCAGGACCAGGGCGAGGAAGGCGAGGAACGCGATGTTCGCGGCCATGGCGGTCAGGGCGCCGATCAGGAGCGGGCCGAAGTACACGCCGGCCGCGACCGCGCCCGCACCGGCACCGGAGCCGAGCGCGATGCGCTGCATGGTGCGGTCGGGTGGGGCCTGGTGGATGTGCTGGTGGACGATCTGCGGGCCGGTGTAGGCGGCCGGAAGCTGATCGGCGTAGACGTGGGTGCCGTCCGGGAGCTGGACCACCGTGGCCTGGCGGATGGGTTCGGGAAGGCGGTTCATCCCGCGTGCTCCTCTCGGGTCGGCTCGGTCAGCGGCGGGGCAGGGCGCGGCACTTGTCGGCGTGGGCCTGGGCCCACTTGCGGTGGTCGCCGTTGTAGGTGGTGGCCGAGCACCCGGTGCAGCGGCCGCTCAGTCCATCGGCGATGACGATCGCGCCGCCCCGGGTGCGGTAGCGGACGGGGGTGAAGAGGTAGTCCATGTCCATGACGGGTCCCCTTTCAGGGGTCAGGCGGCGAGGAACAGCGCGGCGAGGGTGAGGGCGAGGATGTGGGCGGTCTGGTCGACGTGGGCGGCGCCGCCGTGCGCGGCCCAGCCGGTCTGGCGTGCCAGCCGCATCCATGCGGCGACCGGCCAGCGGCGGTCGATGAACGCGTGGGTCGCGCCGATCCACAACAGCGCGGCCGCGGCGGGCACCAGCGGAAGACGCCACCCCAGCCCCACGGCCCCGATCGTGAGGAGGAGTCCGCAGGTCAGGATGTGGGTGGCGGCGTGGGTGAGGTTGGCGGTCCAGCCCGCGCGGCCGCAGGTGGCCTTGTGGGCGGCCTGGTGGTCGGTCTGGAACGGGTAGTCGGCCAGCAGGTGCCCGACGTAGAGCAGGAACGCGATTTCAGCGAACACGGGACGAGCCCCTTTCCGGGCAGGTCAGGCAGCAGACGCGTGAGCGTCGTCGGGGTAGGCGCAGGGCACGCACATGCCGAGCGAGGCCGGGATGACGTAGCCCGCGTCCCGCCGGCAGGCCGGGCAGGTGCGGCGGGCGGTGTTCGCCCGGTCCAGGGCCTCCCGCTTGGCGGGGGTCATGGACCGAACCGGCAGTGCCAGCTCCACCCGGTACAGGAACGCGACCAGCGGGCCGCGCCGACGACGGGGCCGCTCCAGCTGCGCGGCGACGTCCTGACCGCCGGGCCGGAGCCCGGCGGCGCGGAGTTGTCGGCGGGTGGCCAGGCCATCCGGGGCCAGATGCCACCGGTAAACCGGCAGGGCGGTCACTGGTCGAGGCGGTGGTACGCGGCCCGGCACTCGGCCGCGTGCCGGTTGGCTGCCGGGCGAGTGGCCACGACGCCCTCACGCAAGCCGCCGCGGTAGCCGCAGCCGTGGCAGGTCCAGCGGGAACTGTCCCGGCTGCCGGTGATGTCCACGACGGCGCCGACCTGATTGTGGAAGCGGATCAGCAGGTTGTACGGCTCCACGGGCGTCGCGGTGTTGGGGAACAGCTTCACGATGCGGCTCCTTCCAGAGCGGCGGGAGTGGCTTCGCGGATTTCCTGGTATCGGTTGGACGCCCAGCCCACGGACCAGCCGGTCACCTCAGCGGCCACCCGGACGCCCAGCCCAGCGGCGTGCACGCGCTTGACGAGCGCGCGGGCCTCAGGCTCCTTGAGCTTCTCCACGGGCGGCCCCAGCATCAGCAGCGCCTGGCGTTCACGCTCCGCCTGCTCCTGTTCACGCTCCCGTTCAAGGCGTTCATGCTCAGCCTTCCGCGCAAGCGCCTGACGCTCCCGCTCGCCCTTCTCGCGGGCCTCCAGCTCACGCTGCTGCGCGGCCTGCCGTTCAGCACGTTCACGTTCCAGCCGCTGCTGTTCACGGAGCCGTTCAGCGCGTTCACGCTCCTCGCGCTCCGCGTTCATCGCGGCATCGGCCCGCTCGCGTTCCTCGCGCCGGATCCGGTCCTGCCTGTCGTTCTCCTCCCGGATGAGCTGGGCCTCGTGTTCACGCTGTTCACGAGCAAGGGCCGCCTCATGGTCCCGGCGTTCACGGACCCGCTTCTGCCGGGCCTCCTCCCGCTCCTCGGCCGCCCTTTCACGGGCCAGCCGGGCGGCTTCCTGCTCGGCTTCCAGCGCCTTGACGGCGGCGGTCAGGGCCCGCCGGTAGGCGAGGCCAGCTTCCGCGGTGGCGATCAGCAGCAGCGGGGCAACCGAGTGCACCGCCACCCCGACAAGGTCCCCGGCCAGGGCGGATGCGCCGATGTTGAGCAGGAGCGTCATGGTGCCGGTCATCCAGCGCAGGGCCACCGGCCAACCGCCGGCGTGCCCGCCCAGACGTGCCAGGACGGAGTCGAGCCGGACCACGATCACGACCGCGGCATCCACCACGAGCGGCAGGATCGGCGCCGTCCACTGCCATCCCGCCGGAGTGTGGGCCGCCATCAACGGGGTGACCGTGAGAATGGAGAAGAGGACCGCCCCGCTCACGATCAGCCACATGCCAACCGACAGGGCGCGCTCGGGTGAACGCAGATGAACATCGCTCACCGCTCGTCCTCCTCGTCGCTGTCGAGGTCACCGTCGACCCACATGAACGAGCGCCCCATGCCGTCGCCGGAGTCGTCATCGCGGTCCGCGGGGGCTGTCGTGGGCGGGGTCGGCCGGTCACGCTTGAACACTCGCGTCAGGCGGGCCATCACGCCCCCACTCCGTGAACGCGAGCGCCGGCCGGGCGGGCGGCCAGAACCCGGCGGGCCTCCAGCAGCCGGCGGGTGGCCCGGCGCAACCTGCGCTCGTCCAGTTCCGTCGGCGTTCGGTCCAGCAGAGCGATCTGTACGTCGAGCAGGTCGACCTCGGCGGTGATGACCGGCATCTCCGCCTCGATCGCCTCCAGCTCAGCGGCCGTTGGCTCCAGGTCCGGCGGCAGCACCGTAACGGGGTTCTGACGTGCAACGATGCACTTCATTGGGTCTTGCTCCTCTCATACAGGAACGGGCCCGAACAGAAGCCCCCGGTGTTCCCGCACCGGGGGCTTCGTCGTGAAGCAGGATGAACATGTCCAGCTCCCCCACCCCGCCCGTACGACGGCCAAAGGCGCCGGACGGGCGAGGGAGGCAACCGGCCGCGGCTCTACGGCCGCGCCAGTGACCCGACTCCGCGAATCACCGGCGTTTCCGGTGCACTTGCGCGGCGGATCGGGGAGACGCGAAGGGCGACGCTGACATGCCGGTCCAGCAGGTCAGCGGCCGAGGGTCTTGAGCGAATCACTTCGAACCTCCAGAGGTGGTGTGCACATGACTTGCACTGCAAGGGGGACAAAGTCCCCACTCTCCGGCCGTTGCTCGCGGTCGCCGGGCCACCTCGCCAGTACGGGCCGAAGCCCTGTTCCACCTGGCCTTCAGCGGGATTGCAGCGTCCCCGCCTTCTGCGTCTGAGCAGCCCAAGGAAGGCCTACTCAGCTCCTTCAGTCGTGTACTCCTGTGCAGGAGTTACGAATAAGAGAGTGCTGCACTCATGTAGAGGAGTCAACCGCCCAGTTGGTGAGTCGCGCTGCCGGCTGACTTGAATGTGGTGGGTCGTCAGTCTCCGGCGGGGATGCGGTACTCCAGAACGAACTGGTCAGCACTCATCAGGGTGTCGCAGACCTCGATCACTCGACCTGACTCGATTTGAGCGTCCCGCATGAGGTGGATGACAGGCGCCCCCGGGCTCAGGCTCAGCGAAGTCTGCTCCTCCTTGGTCGCGAGGCGAACCCGCACCGTCTCCCGGAACTCCGCCAGAAGGTCCCCGCGTTCTTCGATGCGGGCGTAGATCCCGCCCGGCCCCGGGTTCTCCTCCCTAAGCAGAGGGATGCTTTCGGCAAGGTCCCACGGGAGGTATGAAGTCGCCTCCTCGGTGGGGATACCGTCGCTGTAGTACAGCCGACGGCGCGCGAGCACCTTGGTGCCCGGGTCCAGCCCAAGTCGGGCGGCCACCTCCGCCGGTGCCTCGGTCTGACCGACGAAGAGGACGCGGACGCTGGGCTTCGAACCCGCCTGCTCGGCCTCGGCCAGATAGGCGGCCTTACCGGCCTTCCTGTGCGACCGCCGGAAGCGGTCGCTAGATTTCCGCTGCACGGGCGGGGCCTTGCGTACGAAGCTGCCGCGACCGTGGTGCGTCTCGACCAGGCCGCGAGTCCGCAACTCGGTCATCGCCTTGCGGACGGTCCCCTGTGCAACCGAGTACCGATCCATCAGCTCGGACTCACTCGGCACCTTCTCTCCGGGGCGGAGCTTGGCCTGGGGATCCCGGAGGGCTTCCTGAATCTGCTGGCTGAGGTCGTCTGCGATCTGGAGGTAGCGCGGGCGACCTGCGTCACGTGCTGGCGAGAGGGGCATACTCTGCTGATTCTCCTAGACTCATGTATATGACCAACGCTACCGCTGAGAGACCGCTGCACTCCGTCTCGGTCGCCGGAATCGTTGTCCGGGAGGACGGGCGCGTGCTTGCGATCCAGCGCGCCGACAACGGCGCTTGGGAGCCGCCGGGCGGCATCCTTGAACGGGATGAGCGGCCAGAGGAGGGAGTGCTGCGGGAGGTTGCCGAGGAAACCGGGATCGCCGTCGAGGTGGAGCGACTCACCGGGGTCTACAAGAACCTCACGCTCGGGGTGATCGCCCTGGTCTTCCGGTGCCGGCCTGTCGGAGGGGCGGAGCAACTGTCCGAGGAATCGACGGCGGTCCGCTGGCTCACGCCCGACGAGGTCGCGCAGTCGATGAAGGAAGTGTTCGCGGTACGCGTCGCGGACGCCTTGGACGGCTTGGCGCCGCACGTCCGTTCACACGACGGGGTTCGGCTGCTTGCGGCCTGACGGCAGTATGTGACGGCAACGTCCGCGAACGACGGCAACCATCCGAGACCCCCGACTGCAGACGGCTCACGCCCCTAGACATCCCAGGTCAGACGCGGGGCGAACTCCTAAAGCGGGTGTCGCAGGTTCGAATCCTGCCGGGGGCACCGCAGCACGAGCCGCTGACCCGGATTTCCCTCCGGGACTCGGCGCTCGGGCCGCAGACCGCGCAACACGGCCCCGGACTTCCGTCCGGGGCCGTTCGCGCGCCCGCCCGGCTACCGGCCGGCCGCGGTCATGGCCGCCGCGATCAGGTCGGCCGCTTCCACCTCGTCCAGCCGCACCAGGCCGTACTCCGCCGCCTTCTCCCGGGACCCCGGCAGCGGGCCGGCCGGCTCCCAGCGCAGGCTCTCCCGGCCGAACGCCTCGTCGTGCGTCCCGGTGCGCAGCACGCGCCGCCGCAGCACCGGACCCCGCCGCTCGTCTGCGGTGTAGTAGGTGATCCGCCCCGGCGCGTCCACGGCGTCGAGAACGGCACCGTCGACGGAGCGCAGCGCGGGGGTGCCCAGGTGTCCCCGCAGGCTTCCGGGGCGCAACTGCACCCCGGTCAGGTCGACGAACCCCGCGTTGTCCTGGAGGAACTCGCCGCCCCGCTCGTAGAAGAGGATCAACGGCTCGTAGAGGTCGGGCAGCGCGGGCAGGGCGTGCGGATGCTGCGCACGGTACGCCGCCAGCTTCACCGCACCGGCACAGGTGCGCTTGACCGCGGCGCCGACCGCCGTCCCGCCCAGACACGCGCGGAGCTCTTCGGCGGTGTCCGCGGAAAGCGCGAACCCGGGGTCCACGTGTTCCATGACGTCGAAGAAGGGCCACGCCCCCTCGGCCGCACAGGACCGCGCCCACAGCCCCGCCCGCCGCAGGTACTCGCGCATGAGCAGCCGGCGGGACATGACACGGGATGACGCGGCCTCCCAGTCCCCCGCCCATTCCACTGCCCGAAGGCGCTCCAGCACCGCGGAAGGGCTCATCGGGAGCCGCTGCGCTGCTCCGAGACGGCTTCGATGAAGGCGGCGGCCTCGATGTCGCTGATCCGGACGTGGCCGGCGCCCTCGGGGTCGGGGCCGGAGAGCTCCAGCTGCCGGGTGGGTTCCCAGCGCAGGTCGGCGGTGAGGACCTCGTCGTACGTACGGTCCTCGTCGGTGCGGCGCCGCAGGATGCCGCCCGGCGCCTGCCGCGAGTGCCCGCCGTCGGCCTTGGCGTAGTAGGCGATCTCGCCCTCGGCGTCGAGCGCGTCGAGGGTGGTGGGGGCGAGCGTGAGGAACGGCGTCGCGGAGGCGTTGCCCTCCACGTCTCCCAGCCGGATCATCGTGCCGTTGAGGTCGACGTACTCCTCCAGGTAGTACCCGCCGCCGCGCTCGTACATGAGCAGCAGCGGCTCGTACGGCTCCGGCAGGCCGGCCGGCAGCTCCTGACCGGCGCTCCGTACGGCCGCCCAGCGCACGGCGGCGCGGCAGGTGGTCCGCAGCGAGGCCGGGGCGAGCCCGTCCAGGAGCTCCTCCAGCTCGGCCGCCACCTCGGGCGGGGTGCCCGGGGCCTGCGCGCCGAGGTGCTCCGCGACGTCGAAGAACGGCCACGCCTCCTCGGCGCCGCACACCCGGGCCCACAGCGCGGAACGGCGCAGGTACTCGCGCATGAGCAGGGCGCGCGAGGGGGCGTGCTCCCAGGCCGCCGCCTCGTCCTCCCAGTCGATGGCGCGCAGCCGTTCCAGCACGGTGCGTGACGTCGTCTCGGTCACTTCAGGTCCAGCCCCTTAGCTCGCAGCTCTCGGAAAACATCCTTGACGAAATCGTCGATGTTGGACAAGTCGTGGGCGAGGACGGTCTTCGGGTGCTTCAGACCGAGCTTCTGCCAGGCATAACCGAAGCCGCCCCGGACGGGATTCGGTGACAGGTCGTGCGCGCCGGCGGCGCTCAGGCTCTTCGGCGAGTACCGGCCGCCGCCCTGGTAGGTGCCGTCCGGCTCCTTGCGCCACAGGCCCGCCTCGTCGCGGAGGTAGGGCAGCCCGGACTTCATCAGCTTGCTCTCCACGTACTCATGGGTCATGAGGTTGCGGAACTCCTTGAGCTGGGCCTCGGTGAGGGTGCCCTTGCGGGCGCCGTCCCACAGGTCGGCGATGTCGTCGCGCGGCGTGAACCGTCCGCGCCGCCAATCGCCAGGCCCGATGACGACATCGTGCTGCGACCTGATCATGTGGGACTTCACGTCCCTGATCACGGACTCGGAGAGGCCGGTGTTCCTGGCCATCACCGGAACGTCGATGTGGTTCGGGGTGGACCGCAGCGAGTCGTAGATCGCCGCACCGTGCTCCGAAGGCTTCTCCACCCAACCGGCGCCGCTCCAGCCGCCGTCGGGGCCGTGCGTGTACGGGCCGCCGGCCGCGTCGTCGTCCGCGCGGGCCGCGTCGTCCGCGCCGTCGCCGAGGTCGTCCGCACCGCCCGCGCCCGGGTTCTCGGGGTGGCCCCCGCCCGTGGACGGTCCGTCCGGGTGGCCCGCGCCGCCACCCGGGGTTTCGGGGTGACCGCCGCCGGTGGACGGGCCGTCGGTACGGGGGCCCGGGACGTCCGCGTGCCCACCGGTGGGCGGGGTGTCCGCATGGCCCCCCGGGGACGGGGCGTCCGGGCGGGGTCCGGGGGCGGTGGGGCCGTCCGCGCTGTTGCGGGGCATGTCGTCCGGGGCGTGGCCGCCGGGGGTGGTGTCCGGGCGGGGGCCGCCGGTGTGGTCGCCGGGGGCGTGGACCGGGTCGGACATGTCGGAGCCGAGGCGGATGCCGTCGTCGCCGCGACCGCCCACGCCGGCCAGGACGCGGTCGGGCGCCTTGACCGTGGCCGGGCTGTTCGTGTTCGGGTTGTCGGACTTCGGGGCGCCCGCACCATCGGGGGTGTCCGGGGTCTTCTCGACCCTGGCGTCTTCGGCGCGCTGGAGGATGCTGCCGTCCTCCTTGTAGAGGTTGCCGGCTTCGTCCATGTACTTGGCCGGGCCGTCGAACGGCACCTTGACCGTGCCGGGCGGCAGCGCGACGGTGCCCTCGGGCAGCTTGATGGTGTCGTCGGGCAGCTTGATCGCGCCCTCCGGGACGGAACTGCCCGAGGGAAGGTGGATGGACCCGTCGGGCAGCACCTTCGCCCCGTCGGGCAGGGCCACCGCACCGTCGACGTTGATGCTCGGCGTCTCGATCTTGCCCATGCCCCGCAGACCGGCCATCACATCGCCGATCTTCGAGAACCCGGCACCCGCACCCTTGAAGACGTACGTCATCGGGTCGACCACCCGACCCGCCTTGCCCGCGAACGACAGGGCCTTGGCGACCGCACCCGCCTTACCCGC
>NZ_JBVHVT010000091.1:0-36250 GCF_055564695.1 Streptomyces sp. NPDC029014 | reverse complement strand
GGGGTGTCCGCCTCCCGGATCGGCCGCAGGTGATGACCACCGCCCGGCAGCGGTACCAGGACGGGGTGGACGAAATCATCGGGAAGCCAGCTCATGGCGCCCGACCGTAGCAGCGCGCGGCCGTCCGCTCCCCTGGATTTCCCCGCCTACCGCCAGGCCCTGCCTCTCATGCCGGGCAAGGCCCGCGATCACCCGATCGAGACTGCCGTTCGATCGGCAGACTCCGTGATCGGTATGGCAACGGCTTCATACGTCAACTCTCCGGTAAGGACCAACGAAACGGCGACTTCGGCCGCCTCCTGCGTCAACTTCTCGTCATCAGGTCCAAGAGCCGTTATGCCATCCATGATCGTGATCCTACGGAGCCTGGTCGCGGAGGCACGGGCGGACTTCGGAAGGAAACGGCCCACTGCTCGAGTCCTCGGGGGAATCTGGAGCTGTCCCAGGACGACGAGGACGAAGACGACGCGTAGCCGGACCGTGCCCGCCCCCCCATCGACCCGGTATAAGAAGGAGACCCGCGCCGTGGACGCCACGACCACTGCCACCGCCTCGGGGACGTCCCTGCCGGGCTGCGTGCCGGCGGCCGGTGCTCCGCACGCAGCAGCCGGCCGCCGCGCCGGTGAATCCGTTGCCGCTGAACTGGTTCCAGAAGGGAGCGGTCGCAGCCGCACGAGGTGAAGGACGAGGCCGGGCGGCGGTCGTTGTGGCGACTGGCTCGGGTGAGACCTGATCGCCGCTGGCTGTGCCCGCGCCTGACGGCGAAGGGCCGGGTGCTGGTGCTGGTTGCGACGAGCGAGCTGCTGGGGCAGGCGGTGCTCCTACACGCTGCGGAACAGCGGTTTACCCTCCCGCAGTCGACGGCATGCCCGCTGGTAGCTCGGGCCGCGGAGCTTTGGCGGCGACCCCTGCCTGGCCCGCTTCGCGCCGCCGTCGTACACCTGCGGGACGAGGACGTCGCGGGCGGCCCGGAGTTGCTTCTTGGGCGGGTGGTAGGACTCCACCTCCACCTCCAGTTCGCCCGTGCTGTAGGAGGCGGACTTGTCGTACAGCACCAGAGCCCGGGCGTGTACCTTGCCCTCCACTTCGAAGGTGAAGTCGTTGTAGTAGCCGTAGACGATGCCCTGCGCCCGCAGGTCGCCCCGGACGTACACGGAGCCCCAGGAGACCAGGTCGCGCACCACCAGGTCGCCGAGGACCACGAGCATGCCGATGTCGCCGACGTAGCGTCCAGGAAGCCGTGCACGATCAGGTCGCCGTCGACGACGAGCGCAATGTCGAGGCCAAGGCCCTCCGGGACCACCAGGTCGCCCGCGTGATACTGCCACGCGATGCCCGTGTCCTGGAGGTAGTCGGCGATGTTCGCCTGGGAGCTGGCCCGGAAGAGCGCACTCGGATCGCCCGCGAACTGCATGACGTCGCGGCCCATCACCTGTCCCTCATCTCCATCCAAGCCGACGCCGCGCGCTATCGGGTCCAGGACCTACGAGCAGAACTGGTCACCGAACTGGCCTCGATCCGCGCCAACGCACTGGAAGGGCTCCTGACAACTGCTCAGTTCTGCTGGCCGCAACAACAGGGCTACTGGGTTTCGGCGCCGTCGGCGGCAATGATCCGGCGCAACATTTCGCGGGCGCCCGGGAAGTCAGAGTTGAACCCAAACCAATCCATGTCGACGGCGAAACGGAAGTGACTCTCCATTTCTCGGCGCGTCGCTTCCTTCGCCGTAGCCACACGCTGTCGGCTCTCTTCGCTGTCGGTGACACCGGCAAGGGCGTCACGGAGGGGCTTCTTCCATTCGTCGACCCACATCGCGACTCCCAGCCAGCTGTGAGAACCCCCGTGGTAGCCCTCATTGGTCAACAGCGCTGACTGCTGCTTCGTCAACTCTCCCCGGAGGACCCAGGAAACAGCGACCACAGCCGCCTCTTGAATCAACTTCTCGTCATCAAGGCCTTCGACAATTATCTCATCCATGATCGTGATCCTATTAAGACGTCATCTCATTTGGCGAGTCTTCGGTAGCAGATGAGGGTGCAGGCGATGCCGGTGAAGGCGAGGAAGTGGTCGGCTTTGCGCTCGTAGCGGCGGTGGAGGCGGCGGCAGCCGTCGAGCCAGGCCATGGTCCGCTCTACGGTCCATCTGTGGCGGCCGAGCCGCTGGGAGGACTCGACGCCCTTGCGGGCGATGCGGTGCGTGATGCCGCGTCCGCGTAAACTGGCCTGCCGCCTCCCAGTACTCACCTCCGCAGGGGGCACCTCGCTCAGGCGAAACCTCTTCCCCGTACCGGGCCCGCAGCTACTCCGCTTCGGATGGTACGAATCCGCATGGACCGGCTCTGGCTCCGGCTGCTCGCAGGTCCAGCCCAAGCCGCCGTGGCAGAAGACCCGGTGTGCCCCCGCCGCACCTCCGCCGACGTCTCCGCGGTTGCCGATCCGGACACCGGCGTGGCCGTCTACGACACTTTCGGGCCCGGTGACCCCGGCTGGAAGATCGGCGGCGGCACCAGCGCGTCATCGCCGCTGATCGCCTCCATGTACGCCCTGGCCGGCACCCCCGGAGCGAACGACCGCCCCAACTCCTACTCCTACGCCCACCGCCTGAACTTCTGGGACATCGACTGCGGCGTGGCCGGCCCGTGTCCCAGCATCACCTGCCTGTGCCGTGCGGTCCGCGGCTACGGCGGCCCCACCGGCGTCGGCAGCCCCGCGGAGGCCGCGGCCGACGGAGGTAACCGCGCCTTGCGCGGGGCATCACACCGATGCCGTCACTCCACGCGCCTGTCCCAACATCCACACAGGATTTCTCAGATGAGCGGATTCTGCTCACTGCCCCGAACTCGTCGTAGTCCGCCCTGGGCTGGCATCACCCGGGCGGCAACAGTCCGTCAGGAGTGCGTCAGCCGCTGTCAGCCGCCCCCAGCCTCGCCGCCTGTCGCGTGATCAGCACGGGCAGCGCGCAGCAGGCCACACAGGCGGGCGCGGCCAGGCCGCCGCGCGCCGTCGTGGTGCGGCGGGGGCGTCGGTCGGGCAGCAGTGGCCGGCATGGCGGTTCTCCTCGACGAGGTCGGTGACGGGGATGGGGCAGCCGTGGCTGGAGGCGCAGGCGCCCAGGTCGTCGCAGCCGCGTCGCCGGCGGCGGCCAGGGCCGTGCGGATGGCGGCGAGGGCGGCGATCCTCGCGTCGACCTCGGCCAGCTTGGCCGCACCCCGCCTCTGGAGCCCGGCCACGGGGCGACTGTGGCGGTTGCGGCCGGCTTTCAGGAGCTCGGCAAGTTCCCCCCAGCGTGAACCCGAGTCGCCGGGCGGCCTCAATCACACGCAGTGACGTCCACCGCGTCCGCGCTGCCGATGGCGAACATGGGAGAGGTGCAGCAGCAGTCGCAGTCCTCGCCGTCGCCCCAGGGGCAGTCACAGGTGCGGGGGGTCGGCGTATGTCCTGGAAGATCACGTGGGGGCCGTGTCGGAATCGGTTCCAAGCCCGTTCTCCGAACCCTGCGGGCATCGGCACGAGCAGGGCCTTCGGATGTCGTGACGAGTGCGCCCGGGCCGGGGGTGGTGTGCCGTTCGAGTTCGGTCCCGTCGGCCAGGCCGATCGGGAGGAGCACCCCGCTGTCCATGCGGCAGGGGCCGAGGACCTCCACCCAGGCGGAGGCCTCGTCGAAGAGGAAGGCTGCGATCCGGCCGCCTCCGAGGTCCGGATCGGCAGGCATCGACCAGCGGCGGTCACCCTCCGCCGACCATCGCTCCAGCAGGACGCGGCCGACGGTGAGCAGGATGTGCCCGTCCTGTAGGACGGTCAGGGAGCTGATCTCTGCGGGGCGTGGCCCGTCCGGGTTCGGTACCGCGATGGGTGGGATGAGCTGGGGCAGGGGCCGGTACCCGGGGACCGGTCAGGTCCGCGTGTCGGACGGAGCGAGCCGGGACGGTCCGCCAGTCTGGGCGCGCCAGGTCCACGCGATGGCCCTCGAACCAGGCGGCTCGGTCCTCCCAGTCGTCGGGCGGGGCAAGGAGGAGTCGGAGGGTGTGGGCGTCCGTCCACCCGGAGAGCGGACCCCCCGCTGGCAGTCGTCCGCCAAGACTGGTGCTCCCCCGAGGCGAAGTCGAGCAGCACGAGCTCGCCCTCGAAGAAGTAGCCGCCGTCGTACGAACCGGTACCGAGGACGAGCAACGGCTGGGTGGGATGGAAGGCCTCGGCTCGAAGCCGCCGAACGGTTCGAAACCACTGCAGGGCTGGGGCGTCGGTGGTGGGGTCGGACGCTCCGGTTTCCGGAAGCGGGGCGGCGTAGACACCGATGCCCCGCCCCCAGGCAGTCCGATCGTGGCCGCCGAGAACGACGTGCACGCCGCTGGGTGCCGGGATGGTGAGGACGGAGCAGCCGAGCTCGGCGCGGGGCCGGTCGGCAAGAATCCGATCAACAGTGAGGGGAAGATCACCCGCCCCAGCGTCGCCGATCCGGGCCCGGCGGACAAGGGTCCCGTCCCCGGCCACACCCGCCCCGCCAGCGCGGTCGGCCGCATGCCCACTTCACTCCCAGCTGAGCGATGCCTCCGAGGCATGCGCGCTCAACGCATCGGCCGGAGGTCAGCTGTCGGCTCTGAGGGCGTCCAGGTGCCGTCGCAATACCTGCCGGAGCAGTTCCGGCGGATGGCGATCCGGTAGCAGCGTTGCCTGGAGACTGAGTCCGTCGAGGAGGGCGGCCAGTCGCATGCTTTCCAGTTCGACGCCCATGCCGCCTGGCAGTCCGCCGGCGCACTGGGCTTCGTGCAGCACGCGCGACAGGAGGGCGTACAGGTCGGCCTGCATTTCGTCGGCGTAGGGCCGCAGTTCGGGTCGGGTGAGTGCTGCGGTGGTGAAGGCGAGCCAGAGTGCGGACTCCTGGCGGCGGGCCTCGTCCAGGGGGAGGAACTCGGCCAGGAGCTCTTCTGTTGCGGCCCGGCGGTCGGTACGGCCGTCGGGAGACAGGAGCCG
This sequence comes from Streptomyces sp. NPDC029014, assembly GCF_055564695.1. NCBI lineage: Bacteria > Bacillati > Actinomycetota > Actinomycetes > Kitasatosporales > Streptomycetaceae > Streptomyces > Streptomyces sp. NPDC029014. The sequence continues at coordinate 31,280 of NZ_JBVHVT010000091.1, read as the reverse complement.
CTCGGCGTGGGTGCGGATGCGGTCGCCGATGCGTCGACTCAGCTCCCTCATCGTGAAGGTCATCAACTCGTCGTGGTCGGCGAAGTAGTGGCGGACCGAGCCGATGGCGAGTCCGGCTTCCTCGGCGACGTTGCGCAGCGACGCATGCTCCAACCCGTCGCGGGCCGCGACGGACAGGACTGCCTGTGCCACCGCCCTGCGGCGGGCCACGGGGTCGACGATCTTTGGCACGTTGTCTTTATAGCACGGTCGAGCTAATGTTTTTTAGCTCGGCCAAGCTATAAAGATGGGTGGTATCTGCATGAACCCCTGGCTGCTCGCTGCGATCATCGCGGTGGTCGTGATCGCGGTCGTGACCAAACGGATGATCGGTGAACCGGTCAACGCGAAGGACCTCTTCGTGGCCCCGGCGGTCCTGACCGGGATCGGCGTCCTGTCCTTCATCGAGCAGACGGACCTGATCTTCGGCGCCGACCTCGTCTGGGGCATCACGGGCACCGTGCTCAGTGCGGCACTCGGCGCACTCCGTGGCGCCACCGTTCAGCTCGTCGACAAGGGAGGTGTCCTGTGGCAGCGGTACACAGGCCGCACCTTCCTCACGTTGATCGGCACCTTGGCGGTCGCGGCCGGCTTCAGCATCCTGGCGGTGAAGATGGGCATGCACGAGAACGGGCGCCCCATCCAGCTCTCCATCGGCGTGAGCTTCCTCGGCGAGTCCCTCATGATCGGCCGCCGCGGCATGGCTTCGGGGATCCCCTTCGCCCCGTCACGTCCTCGCTGACTCACAGCCGTGGCCGCGCATGTCGGACCCGCTCGGCCTGCACCGTCCGACAGGTCATGAGCGGAGCCGGAGGCGAAGGGGAGCGACCGAGCCCTTCCCGTCCTGAATCTGAGCTGGTCAGACGTAGGCAGAGAACGACTGGAGGGGGCCGGTGCGGAGAGGGCGAGGGTAAGGAGGGCCCGGCGGCCGGCGCTCAGAAGCCGTCAGCGGGTGCCGATCACGCGGCGGCGTCCCGCAGTCGCTGTGCAAGGAAGCGGAGGGCAGGGCTGGACACGTCGACGCCCGACTGGTGGAGACGGTACCTCTTGGTCGAAAACCCATCCACCAGGGTCCTCACCCCACCGTCAGCCCAACTACCCAACGCACGCGCCAGGTTGGCGGGGAGCTCGACGGCGTACCTGATCGGCGCACTGCGCCCGGACAGGTCAGCCCCGGACGCCGGCTGCGGCCCGGGCGCGCCCTGGCCCTCGGTCCTCAACGACGAGATTTGCCGGGTTTGGCATCCGCCCAGGGCCCGACTTGCGTCCGGCCCGTCCCGGAGGAGGCTGGAAGTACTGGTGGGGGATCAGCGTCCATGTCACCCCAGGGGGTGAGGACATGCCTCACAACGACCAGTACACCGCGGTGGGGCCCTCCTTCACCGGTGCCGGCTTCCCGCGGGCCGGCTTCTCCACGAAATCGACCGACACCGTCTACGGGGCCAACGTCGTCGGAACCCTTTGCGGTGTGTACGGGGAGAGCCTGGCCCCCGGCCAGGACACGAACGAAATCAGGCCCCGCAGCGTGGGACCTGGGAGCTGCCGAATGGCGGCGCGAAGCCCCGTCACGTGAAGAGGGCGGGGCCGCCGCACACTACGTTGCACTCGACGGCGCGAGACTGCCGTCTTCCGCACGACAGCTGCTCGCCGCCCGCGCCCCGCGGACCGGGGCGAAATCACGGGATCAGGGCATGCTGGTGAGTGGCCAGGGGTTTGGGGCGTTGCGTCGGACCGCGGCGCGTATGTGCACCATGGCCAGGATGGCGCTCATGTGGGTCTTGCCCTCGGCGTACCGGACGTGGTCCTTGCAGAACCAGAGGGCGTTCTCGGGATGCCCCTCCTGATCGCGTGGTGGCGCTATCGCGCGGAAGTGTACGAGCGTGAAGGTCTCGTAGTCGTGGTCCCTGAAGGACGCGTTGCAGATCGCGCAGTACGGGGGCATCACAGCTGGTCAACTCCACTCCGCCGAACGAACCGTGATCCTAAGCGTTCGTCCTGGTCACCAGCGCGCCCGTCTCGCACCGCCGGCTCCCAGGTCCCCGCTGCGACGCCTGATCCCGCTTCGCCGGGCCTGACCAGCCGCAGTCAAACTTCCCTACTACAAGCCCCACCACCTATGAACGTCAGGAATGCGGTGGCGTCGGAGGCTATGGTGAAGCCGCCTCCGGCGTGGACCAGACGAGCCCAGTTCGACGGGCAGTCACATATCCAACGAGATGACTCCGTGGGCATCCACGCTCCGATTCTCCCGTCTTCAGGCGCGGGGCCAGCCTCGCCGGCGCCCGTTTCTCATGCGCCCTTGTTGCCACGCCAGCCTCCCGTGCATGATCGCGTGACCTGGTCGGCACCTGCGACCGGCACGTTCGTTGATGCTGGGGGGCTCGTGAGCTCACACCGTTTCAATCCGCCGCCGGACTGGCTGTTACCGCAGGGCTGGACACCTCCGCCGGACTGGAAGCCGGATCCGTCCTGGCCGCCGCCTCCAGCAGGATGGCAGCTGTGGCTGCCGGTCCAGCAGAGCGAAGAGAGCCGGCAGGCTCGGCCGACACCGGAGGTACCGGTGCCGCGGCGGACTCGCTGGTTCCGGCGCCTGCGCCAGGAGGGCGGCAGCGAGGCAGACCTGCTCCGGGACTGGATCGCTCGGACCCAGGGAGCCGACGCCGCCGCGGTCGCGCTGCTGACGCAACAAGTACGCAGGGAAGCTGACGAGTTGCGCACCCGCGCACTGCAGGAAGCTGAGGAGATCCTGTGTGAGGCGCGGCGGGGAGCCAAGGACGGGCAGGCGGCGGCCCGTGAGGCCGCCAGAGCCGCGGAGAAGGCCCGCAAGGAGGCAGAGGCACACCGGGCAGAGATCTTCCAGGCAGAGAGCCGTCTGAACGACCTGCGCACGAGGATCGTGACCACCGATGAGAGCATGCTGCTCCAGCAGGTAGGCATTTACGCCTACCGGCATCCCCTGGACGACGCCGTGGCCTACCGGGCCCGCCTGGATGCCATCCGAACCAGGATCAAGGAGCTCGCGCGATCACAACAGGCGGTCCTGGTCGCCAGCGGCTGGACCGTGAACGGATCGGCACGTCAGGGCACCAAGATGGTTCGCGATTACTCCAAGCTCATGCTCCGCGCTTACAACGCCGAGGCCGACTACGCCGTACGCAGCATGCGCCCGCATCGACTGGTCTCTCTCGTCGACCGGCTCTACAAGAGCCGCGAGACCATTGCCAAACTGGGCGCCACCATGGACATCCGTATCTCGGATGCCTATCACGACGTGCGCGTCGCGGAATTGCGGCTGACGGCGGACTTCATGCAGCGCAAGGAGGAGGAAAAGCAGGCCCAGCGCGAAGCCCGCGCCCGAGAGCGGGAGGAGGCCGCCGCCCAGCGCGAGTTGGACCGCGAGCGGGAGAAGCTCAACAAGGAGTTGAGTCACTACCAAAGTGCCCTCGACCGGCTCCGAGCACAGGGGGACGATGTGGGCGCCGCGGAGATCGCGGCGAAGCTGGCTGAGATCGAAGGCGCGCTCGACGATGTGGAAGCCCGTGCCGCCAACGTGCGTACCGGATACGTGTACGTCATTTCCAACATCGGAGCATTCGGCGACAACGTCGTCAAGATTGGGATGACTCGGCGGCTGGAACCGTTGGAGCGGATTTACGAGCTGAGCGGTGCGGCGGTGCCGTTCCGCTTTGACGTCCACGCGCTGATCTTCAGCAAGGACGCGGTCGGTCTCGAAAGCCGCCTTCACCAGGAGTTCGCAGCGCGGCGGGTCAACCGTGTCAATAGCCGCAAGGAGTTCTTCCATGTCACCCCTGCCGAGGTGAAGGCAGTCCTCGAACGCAGCGCCGGTGAGCACTTGGTGGAGTTCAATGAAGTTGCCGAGGCGATCGAGTGGCGTAGCAGCACCAACAACTGAGGGCGGCGAACGGCGGTGAAGCAGCCAGGTCGGGGGGGGGGGGGGGGGGGGGGGGGGGGGGGGGGGGGGGGGGGGGCGGGGGCGCCGGGGGGGGGGGGGGGGGGGGGGGGGGGGTCCGGGGGGGGGGGGGGGGGGAGAGAGGGGGAAAGGAGGGGAGGAGGCCCCCCCCCCCCCCCCCCCCCCCCCCCCCCCCCCCCCCCCCCCCCCCCCCCGACCTCGCGCACACTGGCGCCTGAGTGGCCCGTCGGCCCGGTTCGGTCCCCCGTGTGACGCGCAGCCGGGGAACGGAACCGCCGCCTGAACAGATGCCCGTGGTCGGCCGAAGCGGCCACGGGCGTCTGCGGACGCCACGGCTTGTGTCGGCAGGAGTACGCGGCCGATGGCGAGGCATGCACCTTGACGGCCGGACAGAAAGGCCTACCAGGGAGCCGGCGCCGGAGCAGCTGTCCCGGGCCGGCGCCGGCCCGGCAAGGACCTCCACACAGAAATCCGTCAACCGAGCCCACTCCCGCCTCAGGTGGCCCGTCGAGAGAGCCATCGCCCAGATCAAGGCCTGGCGCACCCTCCGCAAAGCCCGCCTCAGCCCCAACACACTCACGTCAATCACCAAAGCCACCCTCATCCTGGAGAGTCACCACTGAAGAGGCTCAATGCCCGCGGGCGCCAAGTCGAGGGTCTGTGCGAGCAGGCGGCCCCGGCGCTTGGTCGTGGTTGGTGAGCAGCTCGTCGGGCGGGTGGCCGGCTGTGTGGATCTGACGGACGAGCAACAGACCGTGCTGGAGCCGCCCCCGTTGCGGTGGGCAAGATGGCCGGCTCCCGGTACTGACCCGCCGCCCGCTGATCGAGGCAGGCTCGTCCAGCGGGTGTTTCGCGGTGGTTGCCGTTTCGTCTGGACGGCAGGCGCTGTTCAGAAGCCGTACTTGGCAGCGAGTGTGGCGAGCGCCAGCGTTCCCGGGAGGTCGAACTCCTCACCATCGGGGTCGGCAAGACCCTGGTCGAGCGGCGTGATGGGGGTGGTGCCCGGCGTGACGCCGGTCCAGAGCCGCTCGATTCGGCCAAGGCCGCCTGCCAGGAGTTGCTCGCGGATCACGCCCACCGTCTCGCCTCCATCGGCGAGCCGAACGAAGCGCGGATCGGGCATGAAGCCGAACGGGCTCGCGAACGTGGCCGAGATGCCCAGCCGTTCCGCTACCAGCGCGCGGCGGAAGGTCCGCAGCGATGGGCAGGCGCCCTCCTGCAGCTCCATGTCGGTGAGCACCACGTCGGTCGAGCCGTCGAGTGTGAGGCCGCGGCGCCGCAGTGTGCAGGCGCCAACGAGAGCCCATACGTCATCGACGATCACGACCGTGGCCTCGAGTCGGCTGCGACGCCCGGGGAATCCGACGGGGTGGAACGCGACGACGCGTGACGCTTCGGGCGAGGATGCCGTGGGCAGTCCGAGGATCGCGGTGTGGCGGGCGGTGGCCTCGTAGGCGGCGGCCGGCTCGTAGCCGGGCGCGAAGTCCGGGTCGCGCGGCACGCAGATCGCCACGTGCAGGCCGGGCGCGGCGTTGAGGCGGCTCGCGAGTGCGGCGATGAGGTCGGCCGCGTAGGGCGGTACGGGATCGCCCGTGGCTGCGTAGTCGCGTTGCGTCGGTGCGAAGCCGGGGGTCTCGATGTAGATGAACCGGCGTGCACGGCCAATTGCGTCGAGGAGCGCCCACTGGGCATCGCGGCGGCCGTACGCGGAGGTCATCACCTCGCGTTCGGCCTCCTCGAACAGTCTCTCGCGTGTCGATTCCGACAGCGTGTCATCGTCCTTGAGCCCTTTCAGCGTGTTGATGATCTGCGTGCGATACGGCACGCCGGCCGGAACGAGGTTGTTTTCGATCCAGTCGACGAGATCGTCGAAGTTCTGCGGGCGCGTCGTCGAGTCGGGGTCGATCGCACCGCTCGTGCGCAGCACAGCGAGTTCGGGCGTCGCGCAGCTCGGCGCGATCGTCTGCAGCGCAACGCCGGCCATGGTGCCGAGGGGCGAGGTGGCCACCGAAGGTTGGTCCCAGCGCGCGTTGGCGATTTCCGCCATGCGCGTGTCGAAGCGCGTCGTGCGCCGGAAAGCAGCGCGCCCGAGATCCCATGCGAGTCGCCCGCCATCCACCGCGACTCCCACCGCCTGCGTCTCCCGTCCGCCGAGGCCGCCCGGGGTGCCGAGCCGAGGGGAGGCCGAGTGCAGCTCGGGGGCGAGTCGGCCGCCGCTGACCACGGCGCGCCAGATGCCGGCGGTCTGGCCGGCGACGATGAGCTCGCGGTGGGCCATCGTCGGCAGGCGCGACGCGTCGCGCGGCTGTCCCTCGCCGGACAGTGCGGTGATCACGTCGAGGGGATCTGTCGTTCCGGCTGGGATGGCCGGACCGCGCAGGCCGAGCACGCCGGCGTTGGAGATCCCGCGCCGCGGCGCCGCGGCGAACGGGTTCGCGGCGGGCGCGGGCGGGACAGCGAGCGTCGAAGGCGCCGCGACATCGGCCGCCACGGCACCGAAGATCCGCGTCTCGCCGGTTCGCTTGACAACGATCACGTCGACCGCCAACCGGGCCTGCGATGGCAGGACGACGGCGGAATCGGGGAGGCCCGGCACGCGGAGCCGGAACGGGTCGCGCAGCGGAAGCGTGAGCGTGCCGCCGCGCGCGATTCCGGCGGCGCCGTCGCCGCGGGCTTCGCGCGCGTCGGGCGGGAAGACGCGTGGGTACAGCCGTACGTGCGCCTCGTCGGGCAGCCCGGAGAGGGTCACCACGACGTCGACGTCGGCGGTCGCCGGGTTGCCGTCGGAGAGGAAACCGGCAGTCATGGCGAAGCCCGTCCGCAGGCCTGCCGGGACGGGACCGCCGGGCGCAGCGGTGCCGGTCACTGCCGGGAACCCCGGCCAGTGCGCGGCGGACCCGCGCGTCGCCGGTACGGGGAATGCGCCGTCGATCGCCTGCGCGACCACGTGTGATTCGACGGGTGCGCCGGCGAGCGCGGCGGCGGCGGATGCCAGTACGTCATTGCCGTCGGCGACCGGCATCAGCACTTCGTCGAGCCGCACCTCGGGCTGGGGGTGCACCTTGGTGCCGTCCCAGGCGGGGTCGGGTGTGCCGCGCAGGTAGCCACCGAGGTCGGTGACGCAGAGCGAGAAGAAGTCACGTGTGAGTGCCACCCCCGAGGGTGCGCCGGGCGGCGCGAACTGCTCACTCAAGGTGCCCGTGCCGGCGGGGCCGAGGCGCAGCAGGCGCCGCACCCCGGCCGGGAACGCCCCGCTGGTCGGGGCCTTGGTCACGACGCCGGTGAGGCCGCTGTCGAGAGTGAACAGCCCGTTCGGCGCGTTCACCGCAGTGATCCCTTGCAGTTGCGCGCCGTCGTGGGGACGGCCTGCGTGGTCGGCCAGCCGTAGCCGAACGGCGGCGGTCCCGGCAAGCGCGGCGATCCGGGACACCTGGTGGCCAGGGTCGAACGCCGCGCCGAGCGGACGGTCCTGCAGCGTGTTGTGCGCGGTCATCAGGGCGGTCAACGCGGCGGCGACCGCGAGGGGGTCGATCGGCAGTCCCGAAGCGTCGTGGAACGTGCAGCTGCCGCTCACGCCGAGGTCGCCCCCCGCCGCGATGTTCCCTCCGGTCCCGCCACCTGCGGTGTAGCACACGAACAGCGGCACCGGACGGAAGGGGAGGCCGCGGGCGCGCTCGGCCCGTGCGCCGGCCGCGCTTTCGAGTACCTGCGCGTACAGGTGCGCGAGCCGCAAGTATGCCCGCCGATCGAACGTCAGCACACGTAGGCCCATGGTTGGCAGGGGCACGCCGCCCGGACCGACCAGTGTCAGCGGCAGCGCACGCCCGGCGGCCGGCACGGCCACCGTGCCGGCCAGCGGGGCGCGCCAGCTCCCGCCGGCCAGCGTGAGCGCCATCGCAGCCTCGTCCGCGGCGGGGAGGGTCCCGTCCGTCCAGGTGGGACTCATCACGGGCATCGAGCTGCCCCACGCGGCGATCCCGACGCTCCTGATCGTCTCCGCGAGCGCACCCATCACGTGACCTCCGGCAGTGTCTGTTCGAGGCTGCGCCCGAGCGGGTTTCGGACCACGACCACTCCGGCCGTCAGGTCAGCGCGCACGCGGACCGAGTAGGTGCAGCGCCCCTGTGCGTCCGGTGCGCCGCGCCGGATCTCCGGCATGGCTGCGAGCTGTTCCTCGGTGGGCGAGGGAAGGGGTCTGAGGAGTGCGCCCTGCGGTACGTCCTGTGGTGCGACCGAGAGCACGGCCATCCGCTCCAGGCGCGCGCCCGGCGCGGGTGCGGCGATCCGGCTCACGACGATCCGGGCCTGCCCGACGGGGCTCTCGCGGACCGGCAGGTCGGTGCGGAAGCGCACGACACGGTTGGTCGCGTTCGCCGCCACTTCGACACTCTCCAGCACGGGTCCCACGGTGGGCGCGAGCACGATGCTCGCGACGGCCGACGGGTCGGACTCGCCCGGGATGCCGCCGTTCGGCGGGTCGGCTCGGCCGACGGCCACGACGCGGTAGTGGTACGGGTACCAGCTGGCCTCGACCGGATCGGTGATCGCCAGCCCTGAGTCGCCGATGGTCGCGCCCGGCCGTCGCGGGACCGTCACGGCGCGCCAGCCCGGATCGGACTCGGCGATCACGGCCGGTCCCATCATCCCGGTCTCCAGCGCCAGTCCCGCACGCCGCACACGGTGCACGCGCAGGCCGGCAGGGCGCGGCCCGCGGCCCGGGACGGCGATCACATCGACGCCGCCGCTGGGCGCCGGGCGCAGCATCAGGGTCGGTCGGCCTGGCACGATCCGGCGCGGTACCGCGACCAGTGCGACCGTGTCCGAGCGCGCCGACTCCACGTTGGCCACCGTGATGGCCGAGACCCGGTACGCGTAGAACGAATCGGCGGCGCCGGGCAGCGCAAGCTCCAGCCGGGTCTCGGTCAACGGGCGGTCATGCACCCGGGAGAACGCGATCAGGCTGCGTGCCTGCGCGTCGACCGAGCCGGTCACGAGCGCGCGCAGGGCGCCCGCACGGGTGAGTACGGTATCGCCCGTTGACGGGTCGGCGACGCCGGGCGCAACGGCACGACGCAGCGCCGCCTCGGTCGCCTCCCACACGATGTAGCCTGTCGCGCCGGCGACCGCGGGCCAGGTGAGCACGGCTCGGGCCCGCCCTGTCGCGTCGGGAAGCGCGGTCCACAGGAGGTCGATCGCGGGCAGTACCGGCGGCGAGGGCGGGATCGGGTCGGGCGCGCGGGCCACGCGCGGGTCCGACGGCGCACTCAGCTGGGTCGGTCGCACGGTCTCGGCTCCGTGCACCCAGACCGCGAAGGCGACCTCGCCGGCGGTCGTGAAGTCGCACGAGAGCCCCGTCAGCCGCAGGCGGTACTGGCGCCGGTCGCCCTCCGGCGCTGTCAGCCCTGGCCCTGGGGCCGCTTGCGGCACCAAAGAGACCGTGCCCACGTGGCCCGAGTCGATGAACGGCGCCCCCGAGGCGGTGAAGCGGATGACGACGGGACCGCCCGGCCCGAATGGCACCGACGTCGGCGCGGAGGCGGGTGGCTGCGCGGCGGTGCCGATGAAGGTTCCGGTCAGCTGGAGGCGATCGGGCGAGCGGTCCGACCAGTCCCACACGACGTCGACCTCGAGCGTGCCCGGCACGATCCGACCGGCGCGCGCCACGACGTCGGTCGTCAGGTCTGCGCTGACCAGGCCGGGCACTTGCACGGGGCCGGCCGAGGCGGTCGACGCGACGAGTCGCCACGGCGACCAGCGCGCGAACACGTCGAGCGCCAGCACCATGTAGCGCGTGGTGGGCGTCCCACCCAAGGGGACGGCCGACACCGGATCGGTGAAGACCGTGCGTACGCCGGTCGGTGGGACGCCGTCGACGGGATCCGGGCGCTGCGGGACGAACGGGTCGTGACCGCCGGCCCTGCGCGGTGCGTTGAGGATCGCCGCGTCGCCGGGCCTGAGGCTGCGCAGAACTCCGAACCCGGCCGGAAGCTCCGACAGTGCCCATGAGACCTGCACTGCTTCGGTGGCCGGCTTGTCGGTCGCCGGCGCTCGGTTGCGCTGCAGGTGCGCGGTCTGCAGGGCGGTGGGGGGCGCCGGAGGGGGCTGCAGCTGCACGAGGGCGGCGAGATCGAGTGAGCCCTGGAACGGCACCACGTACGGCGCCGTGACCATGTAGTCGAAGCGGGTGCAAACCGTGCCGGGCGGAAACACGAGCTGGCTCTGGCCGACCTCGGTGTGCTCCCGGAATTCGACCGTTCCGTAGCCGAGGGCGCTGGCGGCTTCGGAGTCGCTGCCTGCGCTCAGCATGCTGATCGCGACGACCGGCAGCGCCATCACCGTCGGTGCGGTGCCCCCGCCGCCCGGGACGTCCACCTGCCGGATGCCCGGGAGCGTCGTCTGGACCTCGAAGAGAACCTGCATGCGCAGCGGATCCGTGTCGTCGGACGCGGCCAGGCAGTCGCCGATCAGCGGGACGAGCGCGGGCGACGGTGTGCGCAGTGACTCCATGAACCCGGCCGGGTCCGGCCCGTCCCAGGTGGGCGTCGGGATGTCGGCCACGTCGGTGGGCGGCAGCGGCAACCGCAGCGTGCGCGCGATGTCGAGCCGCATCAGCGCCGCTTCCAGCCCGTTCAGTGATGGTGTCTCATAGCCCTGGTCGAGCGCGTCGTAGGCCGGCAGGGCGATGTCGCTCTTGTCGAAGGGCAGCCCGACGACTTGGCGGCGTTCCCAGTCGCCCGCGTTGGCTACGGCGTGCTGCATGTTCCCGCGCACGTCGGCGACTGCGCCGTTGCCGCTCAGCCGCAGCGCGGCGATACCCGGGGAGCGGAACGCGCCGCGTGCGCCGCCGGTGAACTCGATCCGTTGGCCGGGGATGGCGTGGAAGGCCAGGTCGAGCGCCTCGACGACCAGTGCGGACCCCGCGAGCGGGTTGGCGTCGAACTGTACGTCGTACATCTCGCCCTGCGCCCACGTGATCAGCTGGGGGGTGCCCGTCACGGCGACGGGGGTGCCGGAACGCAGGAGGGTCGACGTCTTCTCGTTGCGTGGGCGGCGCCAGACCTCGAAGGGACGCCGCGGGAAGCCGAGGTCAGGGTGCGTTGTCCAGCGGAGCGCGACCGGGTCGCCGGCGATGTCGGGCCGGTCCGCGCCCGGCTGGTGTGCCTGCTGGACCCGGACGGCCTTCTGCGCGCGTCCCGTATCGCGGGTACCGTCGAGCACGCCCCCGTGGAGCACGAACAGGTTGGGCAGGACCCTACGCATCGTCGGTCTCCCATGGGGCTTCGGGACCGAGGGTGAGCGCGAGCACCGTCGTGGTCCGGTGGGCGAGTCCGTAAAGCGTCGATGCCGGGCGCTCGGCGGCAATGGTGACCAGCGTGTCCGAGGTGCCGACGGACGCGTCGGCGAGGACCGCCAGCGTGCGCGCACCGCCGGGCGAGTGCACAAAGCTCGCGACCGCCGCCGAGCCCTGCTCGACCAGCCGCAGGGCATCGACCGTGGCCGGCACGATGCGCTTGTAGGCCGGGTCGAGCTGGTCCGGGACGGTCTCCAGCCGCGGCTCCTGGTGGGTTCGCCACAGCGGCTCGGCGGCGTCGATCAGAATCGCGTGCGGAGTGAAACGGGTCTCCCCCACCCGCTGAGCCCAGTAGACGACGACGCCGCCCTCGGCCGGCGCCGACAGCGCCTGCTCACCCGCGGCCACCAGCGCCGCCTGCAGCGCCTCGTCGGTTGCCACGGCTACGGCGCCCGCCGGCAGCCCGGCGATCCGCGCCGCAAGCGCGCGATGGCGGATCCGGCGCCCGCGCAGGTCGTCCGCGAGTGCGGCGACCGACGCGAAGCGTGACGTGGTGAAGGTACGGCGGAACAGCGGTGTGCTCGCCTGTGTGGACGGCGGGGCGGGCGGCGGGGGGTCGAGCTCGACGTCGAGGGTGTAGTCCATGAGCGGGCGCAGCAGGACCGGCGCCGTCCACGACCCGTGTGCCTGCACCGTGGCCCGGCCCGCGCACGGCAGCTCGCCGGCCGCGACCATGCCCTCGAGGAACTCTCGGTAGGGCGAGCTGAGCCCCGCCTCGACGGGGTCGAGCGCGGTGATCTCGCGGGTGGGGATCGGCACGCCGTCGGCGGAGCGCAGGACGAAGCGCAGCTTGCGGCCGTACGCGGCGTAGAGCTGCACGACGGCGAGATCGTTGAAGACGAGCTTGAGCGGGTCGTCCGTGAAGTGGAAGCGCTCCTCGTCGTCGGGCGTGGTTCCGAGCACCCACGGGTCCAGCCGTGGAGGCGGGTGGGCGTCGGTGCGGAAGTGGAACGACTGTGTGCGCTGCCCTTGGCTGGAGGGCGAGCCGCCGGCGAGCCGGGCGCTGACGTCGTAGCGGACGCTGAGCGTGTAGAGCGTGTCCGGTGTGAGCAGCGGCACCGGCGTGCCCGCCGTGAGGTAGTCGACGAGCGTCTTGATCTGCCCTTCGCGGATCTCGGTGTCGGTCGCGAAGCGCTCCTGCTCTGCGAGCGGGCACACCTGGACGATGCCGACGAGCACGGCGGGCGGCGACACCACGGGAGCCTTGGCAGGGACCCTCAAGCGCAGCCGGTCGCACTTCTTCGAGGGCTTGACGGTGACCACTACGCGGTCGAGCCCGGCGAAGGCGGGGTCGGCGAGGAACGTCGCGACCGGCTCCACGTGCGGGAGCCAGGTCCCGGAAGGGTCGAGCCATTCGGCGGGCAGGCCGGTCGTCGTGCCGATCACGAATGTGGGGCCGAGGCTGGAGACCGGCCGCGAGTCGAGTACCGCCCCATCGGGGGCGAGTTGCTCCAGAAGCAGACCCTCTTGTGCGAGCAGGAGTCTGTCGACGGCGAGCAGCAGCGTCACGGCGAGGGCGCGCCCCGTGCGCAGCACGATCCAGCGGTCGTTGCCGAGCCGCTCGGCCTGCTCGCTCGCTTCAGGTTCGGGGCTGAGCGGGTCCTGGCGTTCGGTCTTCACCCGCAGCGGCAGTTTCAGCGCGCGGAAGCAGCGGCGGGGATCGGGTGCCGCGGTTCCCATCGCCCCGGGCGCCGCCGCCGCGGCGGCGCGGGCCAGGCCCGGCGGCGCAGCGAGCGCGGCGGCGGCGCGGCGCTCGCTCAGCAGGCCCGCCTCCAGCGCTTGACGCGCCGCCTGGCGCGACCAGAACTCGGCCGCGAGCCCGGCCGCGCGTGCGTCGCCGCGTGTGCGCGGAGCGCGCAGCGCGGAAGGGCGGCCCCCTTCCGGCGGTTTCGGGACCTGCGGCGGCGTCGCGAAGCAGACGCGCAGGAGCAGCGCTTCGTCCTGTGGCGCGTCGATGCGGACGCGTGCGATCGGCGTCGCGGCTCTGGTCCGCAGCACGAGTGTTTGCGGCGTGGCTTGGTCGGGCGTCATCGTCATGGTCGTCAGTGACAGTCCGCCGGCGCCGGTCGCGGTCACCTTGGCCGGCGAGCTGAAGTGCGCCAGTTCGACCTCCACCAGCGGGCTCGGCGCGTCCAGCGCGATATCGGTGCGGAAGCCGACCCGCAGTCCGGTGACGCCCCCGATCGTCTGAATGCTCGTGTCCGGCTCCAGCGCGCCGGCGAAGTCGAGCACGGTGAAGCGCGCGCCGGGACGCACCAGCGGGTTGGCGTCCGGCCGCGGGAGCCTGCGCGGGAAGGTAATGCAGGTGCGGTCCTCCGGCAGCGGGTCATCTGGCGGCGTGACATCGACGTTGGGGCCGATGACCTCGGCGGGGACGGTCGTCCCCAGGCCTGCGTCGGCCAGCACGACGCCGAGCAGCCGGTCGGCCGGGTCCGGAGCGGGTTCGTCCACCTGGAGCCGCGTGTCCCTGGGCACGCTCCGGCGCGTACCCGGCGGGTCGGGTGCGGGGGTACCGTCCAGCGTCCAGCCGTCGCCGGATGGCCCGAGCGGCTGGCCGCAGAATGTGAACAGGACGCACGTCGGCGGCGCGACGGGGTCGCACAGCCCGCTCCAGCGCCGCGTGATCGAGGCGTCGAGGTCGGTAGAACGTTCGAGCGCGCGCTCCGCCGCGGTCGGCGCGCGGGACATCAGCGCGAGGTCGATCGAGGTGTCGGCGCTGTTCGGGTCCGGTGCACGCTCGGTACGCCAGGTGGCGGGCGGCAGCCCTGATGCACCGGTCAGCGGCGGCCAGAGGGAGATCTCCCCCAAGTCGTAGCACACCTCGTGGTCGCCGCCGACTGAGATGAATCCGTCGGTGGTCTGTTGCGGCGAGGCCGGGATCGTGGTGGTGAAGGTCGCCGCGCCGGCGACCAGTGGCGAGGCGCCGAACTGGATCACCGGCACGGTATCGATCGGCACCGTGGGACCGGACGACGCGTCCCGCGCGGCGTCGCCGAGGCTGGAGTCGATCGGCCGGTCGCCACCCTGCCCCGCGGTGAGCACCGGCGCATGGCTCTGCAGGAAGACGTTCTTGACCAGGTCGGCGGCCGGTGGGTGGGTCACTGGTACGCCGATCGAGTGCCGGACGCAACCTTTGACACTGAAGAAGAAGAACGAGACCTTGCCGCAGATCCTGCCGTCGATGAAGGTCCGCGTGGCCGCCGGCGACTCGACGAGCACCTGCGCCTGCAGGTCGCCCCGTGCCTCGATGCTCACGATGAACAGCCGCAGCTCGCCCTCGAGGAAGATCCTGCCGGCAAGGAGCAGGGCGGGCGAGAACGAGATCCCGAGGTGTGCCCCGGCAGCCGCCCGCAGGTACAGGCCGAGACTCTCGTCACCGAGTACGATCGAGGCTTCCAGCCCTGCGGCGAGCGCCAGACCGAGCAGGTCGGCCGGCGGGTCGGTGCCCTGCCAGTCCTTGATCCTGTCGCCTTCGATCATGAAGTAGCCAGAGGCCCGCACGAGGTTGAGTACCATCGCGGTCGCCGGCGCGGTGTGCTTGCCGAGGTAGAAGTGCCAAGAACGCGGGTCGTCGAGCTTGACGAAGAGCTCCGTCGGCACGGTCACGCGCAGTACCTCGCCGAGACCGAGATCGGCGATCACCCCGACCGTGAGCTGCTTGCGCGCGAAGTCGAGGTCGATCACGCCGAGGATCCCGACATCGAGCCCGCCCTCGCCTAGGCTGGGCACCTCGGCGACGATCTGCAGCTTGATGAAGATGAGGAAGCGCGGGCCGGGTAGCTCCAGCACGAGCATTCCGCGCAGGTTCAGCACGAACCCGTCGGTCGTGCCGAGGATGATTCCGGCGCCGAAGCTCCAGCGGTCCAGCTCCGGCACCCACAGCGTGTCGCCGTCGACGACGAGCTTGGCCGGCTCGCCCTTGGCCCGGATCAGCCAGCGGAGCGCGGGGCCGACAGCGGTCCCGTCCGGTGGGCGCTCGTCGCGTTTGTAGTGCATCGCGAACAGTCCGCTGAAACCGAAGATGCCGAGCCCGGACTGGAGGAGCGGGATCGGCGCCGGCAGCTCCACGATCATCCCGGCGAACACCGCGACCGCCTTGCGCTGGCCGATCGGCAGGGTCCGCACACCCAGGCTCGCGCTGATGCGCAGTTTGAGCGGGACGAGGCTGACGTCCGCGGTGCCCTCGAAGCCTCCTCCGGACAGCTCGCCGGTCTCGTTCGGCGCCGGCTCGATGATGTTCACGTAGCCCGATCCGACGAGCACTTGGGAGATGTCGAGCTTGACACCACTCGGCAGGATCGAGGGCGGCCCGAGAGGGTCCAGCGGCCAGCGGACCTTGAAGCGGTCGACGGTGACAACCCCGAGGTCGACCTTCAGGCCGAGGTCGACTTCGAGCGTCAGCGGGTTCACGCGTGCGATGCGGGCGCCGAGGATCTTCAGCAGGTCACCGAGCGGCGATGGGAGACGGAACAAGCCGGGGTCGGACAGGTCGAGTTCGTATCCCTTGGAGGTGTCGAAGATCGGCTGGTAGTGGATGCCGTCGGCGAAGCGCAGGTTGAACCCGACGGCGCGGTAGCGGACTTTCAGCGGCTTGGTGGTCGCGATGCCTAGCTGCTCGATCTCGATCCCGAACTCGACGCTGTAGTCGAAGGTCACGCCCGCGTCGGTGAACGCGACGGCCTCGCCGGGCGGGACGTTCTGGCGCAGCTTGAGCTCCCCGCCGTACAGCGTGACCTTGTCGGTCTCGAAGACACCGAGTGCGCCGACCCCCGCCGGAACCACGAGGCTGATGCCGACGGCGACCCAGTCGCCGGCGCTGCCGGGTTCGACGGCGGCCGCGGCGGTGTTGATCACCGGTGCCATCACCAGCAGGGCGCCGAAGGTGTCCTTGAAGATGTTCGCCTCGCTGCTGCCGGAGCCGCTGCGCGGGTTGGTCATCTGCAGCAGGCCGTTTCGGTCCTCCGGCGCCGCGCCGATCGACAGGCGCTCGGCGAGCTGGTGCGTGGCCGGGTCGTAGGTGACGCTGAGGAGGAAGTCGACGACGCCGTCCTCAGGGTTCTCGTTCACCGCGGCCGTCGTCGGAGTGAGGCCGAGGTCGCCGGTCGCCGAGCCCGTCTGCTGGCGCAGCGCGGCCTCCAGGTCGGTTTCGAGGTCGAGCCGCCCGCTGACTTCGGCGAGTACAAGGACGTTGCGCTCGAGCCGCACGCGCAGCCCTGCCCGGCGGAACACGTTCGGCTTGCGGTTCGGCTCGGGCGGCGGCGTGGACGGTGGCTCGGGCGGCCGGACCGGCAGGGGCGTCGATGCGGGCGCGCGCGCGATGTGCGCTTGCAGCGTCGCCGAGGGCGCACTCGGCGGGCCGGCCGGCGCGCTGATGACCGCGACGCGATGCCGCTGCGCGCGGGGATCCGGGGAGCTCTTCGCTTCGGTATGGCCGGTCGCCTGCTCGGAGTCGAACACGGCGTCCGCGCGGGCGGCCAGAACCATCCGTTTGGCGATCTCCATACGCACTTCGGACAGTTTCTGATCGCGTGCCTGGTTCTCGACGCCCTCGAAGCTCGCGTGCCCCTCGAGCTCGAAGTGCGCCGTTGCGGGCACCTGGTTGGCCACCCAGTCCTGCAACGCGGCCACGACACTGGACGCGGGCGGTCCTCCGCCGGTGGGGCGACTCGCGTCGAACAAGAAGTCGGCCGGTGACTCGGTGCCCGCTGCGTAGGCGGAGACCTGCCGCTCCAGACCGGGGGCGGTGGCGTCGACCTCAGGTCTGTCGAGCGTGAAACCGAGCCGGAACTCACCGCCGGGCGCGTCGGCCACCGGCGGCCAACTCACGGTGATCGCAAGTTCCGCTCCCTCGGGTACGTCGAACGACACCGCGCCACGGGCGTCCGGCGTCCGCACGGTTCCACCCACTGTCACCGTCGCGCCCTGACCGCCGGTCACCACAACGGTCTCGGTCAGGCCGCTCGAGGACGGCGTGCAGGACAACGAGTACCCTTGCGGCAACGGGTCCGGGCTGCGGCTGGTGACCTCGAACACGGCATCGGCGCGCTGCGCTGTGTCGGCGGGCCGGTCGGCGGGCGCGCCGTCCGCGGTGTCGGGCGCCGCCCGGATGGTGAGATCGATGTCCTCCAGATAGGTCTGCCGGGTTCCGCCGGCGCTGGTCGTACCGCCGTCCGTCACGAGGATGTGCAGCGTCGCCTTGCCGGCCGGGCGCAGCGTCGCGGGCGCTCCCGGGGAAAGCGGCGCCTGGCGCGCGGCCGGGTCCCACAGTTCCTCGGCGCCTCCGCCGTCACCAAGGCGGGCCTGGATGGCGTACGGAGGGATTCCGCCCGAGACGAGTACCTGCACGACACCGGTGTTGAGGATCGTCGCGTGCCCAGGGAGGATCGTGCCGGTCGTTGTCCCCTTCACGTACGAAACCTGGCGCGCTCCCTCGAACAGCCGGATGCCGGCTTCGAGTTTCGACTGCGGCCCCATCACGTCGATCGAGGTCTCCAGCGACACCTCGCCGACGAACGAGACGAGCACGTCCTGCACGCCGACGTTGACCGCCCAGTCCTTGTCCGCGTCGGCGTAGTAGACCCGCGCACTGCGCACATAGACGCCGCGGAACGACTCGTCGGTGCCAAAGAACTGCAGGATCTCCGCCGGTGTCGAATCCTTCGACAGGTCGAGCAGGACCTGGTCGACACCGAAGCCAATACGACCCGACTCGTGGATCGCCAGCGCCGGCTCCATCCGCACCAACTCCCCCGCTGCGAGGTCGTGCGGCGCGTCAAATCCGCCGGATCCCCAGGACGCGAGTTCGAACGTCGGCGGGGTGGTCAGGTCGTCTCCCTGTTCGTAGGCGAGCACGACCTTGGGCAGTACGAAGCGCACGTCATGGGTGGCGCGTGCCGGGTCGGGCACGATGCGACCGCTCGAGTCGAGCGTCCCGGGCCGCCAGCTCGAGCCGAGACGGAAGGTCAGTGCACTGACCATGAGCTCCAGGCGGAACCGCACGCCGGGGTACTCGGTCGGGGCTGTGGCAGTCCCCTCGACCGGGCCAAAGGCATTGAACAGCGCGTTGAGATCAGGCGAACCGACCACCGGGGCGCCGACCGCAGTGGACACGAACGCGGCACCGTCGCGGGGCAGCGTGAGCCGGAAGTCGAGCGTCGCGTCCTCCCACGCGAACACGGCCCCGCTGGGGTCGCGATGCACACGCTCGGGCGTCGCTCCTGCGGCGCCGGTGAAGGAGCAGCGCCCCGAGTGCACCACCGCTGATCCGTCGTGTGTGGTGTGCAGTTCGTCAACCCCAAGGGTCGACAGGTAGCGGTCCACGTATTCCGGGAAGGTGAAGCCGGCCAGAAACTGCGGTGCGAGAAGCTCGTACAGGCCCAACCGCGAGGTTCCCCCGTTCATGGTTCCAGCGAAGCACAATCCGGGTGTATGCGGCATCCCCGTCTCATCGATGTCGATGACTTCGTGACCGGTTAGCCGAGCGCAAGGGTCCGAATGGGTGTGCACGTAGGCGCGAAGCAGCCCCCAAGCCCTGTGACGACCCCGTATGCGGGTTGGAGGTGCTGTTCGGGTTGTGCTGTTCGGGGTTGCGCCGCGGCTCGCTGATGCCGGTGTCGCGGATCCTGTCGCAGAGCTGTGATGCCGCGATGGTGAAACGTTCCTCCAGGGATGGTCCGTGCCGTCGGCGGAGGCACTGGGATCTTCCTTGCGGGAACCCCGCACCATGTCAGCCGAATCGCCCGTTCAGGTTCCCGGCTTTCGCGATGCGCTCAGCCGAGGACAGTTCGTGCAGGAAGCGGACGGCGTCTTCGGCCTCGAAGTTGACGCCGGAGGCTCCGGACGCGAGAGGCGTGAGAAGCCCGTGAGCCTTGTCAACGTGGCCACTGATCGAGTATCCGGATGGCCGCGCAACGGGCGAGGCCGTCGGGTTGTCGAGCGGGACGTCCGACGTCCGCAGCTCCTCAACTCGTCGGCGCCCTTGGTTCCTTATCGTGCCGTACTCGATATCCCGGGTCACACACCGCGCACGCGCGTCCACACCGTCGTGGCACTCCTGGCCGCCCGGGCGCCGGGCCTGACCGCAGCGTTGAAAGCCGCGGATGTCCGACATGTCTTCGACGGCACACTCGTCGAATGCGACCGGGTCGGTGACGGTCGCGACGACTACTCGGACACACGCCGCCGTCACGGGGTGAACGTGCAGGTCATCACCGCTCCAGACGGGACGCTGGTGTGGATCTCACCCGCTCTGCCGGGCCGTGCCCACGATCTGACCGCGGCCCGCAGACACTGGATCCTCGCCACCTGTATCCGCCTGGGCATCCCGATCCTGGCGGACAAGGCCCACCACGGAGCCGGCGCCGCAGTCGCCGTCCCGAGCCGGCGCCGGCCCGGCAGGTCCGGGCGGATTCCGGCGTTCGGCACGACGGGACCCGCGGGCAGTGCGGCCTGTCGGGCCGTCCCCCGGGGCTACCGTCGGCTCCATGAAGCGAATCCGCGCCGTTCTCATCGACATCGACGGGGTCCTCACCGTGTCCTGGAAGGCTCTGCCCGGCGCGGTGGCGGCCATGGAGAGGCTGCGCGCATCCGGTATCGACTTGGTGTTGCTGACGAACACCACCTCCCGGACCCGCGCCTCCATCGCCGCGCGCCTGTCCGACCTGGGATTTCCCATCGCCGAGCAGGACGTCCTGACCGCTCCGGCCGCCACGGCGGCCTACCTGCGCGAGCATTTCCCCCGTGCCCGATGTGTGCTGCTCAACAACGGGGACGTGCGGGATGACCTGACGGGGGCCACCTTCGTCGACGAAGGAGAGGTGGACGTGGTCGTCCTGGGCGGAGCCGGCCCGGAGTTCGACTACCAGGCCCTGAACCGGATCTTCGGCTACCTGCAGCGAGGGGCCCGTCTCGTGGCGATGCACCATAACCTGTACTGGCGTACCGAGGGAGGACTCGACCTCGACACCGGAGCCTTTCTCGAAGGCCTGGAGAAGGCGGCGCGCACGCGGGCGGAGGTAACGGGCAAACCGGCTCCCGCGTTCTTCGAGAACGCTCTCGCCCAACTGGGCGCCGACCCCGCCGAAACGCTGATGATCGGCGACGACATCGAAACCGACGTGCTGGCCGCGCAGCGCTGCGGCATCACCGGAGTCCTGGTGAAGACCGGCAAGTATGCTCCGGCAACCCACCAGGGCGCCTCCGGCGCCCCCGACCACGTCCTCGATTCCTTCGCTGACCTGCCGGACCTCATCGACCGCCTTCGATGACCCACGGGCACGCTGCGGGTTTCCCGGCTCACTCCTCGTCGGACATCCCGGCGCCCCTCCCTGCCCGGCACCCCGTGCGACCGCCGCTGCTGCCGGGTGAGGGGGACTTCACCGACGCCGACGCCGGTGCCGAGACCGGTGAGAAGCGCACCACCACGCTCCGCAACGGCGCGCTGGTCTTGTCTGAGAGCGGTGACCGCCTCCTCAAGGCACCGGACGCCACCATCACGCTCCGTCACCCCGCCGGAACTGACGCGCCCGGACCGGGCCGGCTTTGCGGCACCTGGCAGAAGTCCTCGTCCCTTACGGACAGCTCGGTGCCCGGTTCACTCAGACGCGGAGCCTGCGGGTGGCGGCCCCGTGCAGGCGCAGGGCCGCCACCGTGCCGCGGGCGGCGGGCTCCCACTCGGCGAGCAGCCCGCCGGGTGGTGGGTCGAGGAAAACGCGGCCTGGAGTCGGCAAGGTCACGCAGGTGGGCACGCTCGGCCGGGTCGAGTCGCAGTGCGCGGGTCACCGCAACCAGCCCCCAGACTGAAGCATTCGAGGTGCGGCCGCGCTCCAACCGCACGTAGTGGTCGACGCTGACCCCCCGCAGCTGGGCCACTCCTCGCGGCGGAGGCCGGGCGCCGGCGCCGGGCCCGCCCCGGGTGTGACCTGGGTACCCAAGGCCGGCACGAGGACGCGAGGCCGGATCGACCCGTCGGGTAAGGGCAGGTCCCGGTGGGTCGGGGTGAAAGCGTAGGCGGTTCGTGCGCCAGTGCGGGCGGGTAGCTCGGCTCGGCCCCGCCGTGCCGCCCGCGACGACACCACCGCCTGCCCGGACGGTCTGCGGGAGCTCTACGTCAAGGCCGGGCGGTTCTCGCCGGTATCGCCACGACTGCCGCAGTTTCAGGAACTGCCCACGGCGTACCCGTGGGCACCGTACAGACGGACGAATCGGGCGGCGGTGAGCGTTCGGAGGCGCCCGAGGCCCTCGGGACGGCGTTCGTACAGCTCCACCTGCTCCCGCCCGCCCGGGCCCACGGGCTGGACCAGCCGCCCGCCGATGCGCAGCTGCGCCACCAGGGGATCCGGCACCTGCGGAAACGCCGCGCAGACCAGGACGGCGTCGTACGGGGCGCTGTCAGGCGCGCCCAGTGTGCCGTCGCCGAGGAGGACCTCGACGGTGCTGCACCCCTGGGCAGCCAGTCGGCGGCGGGCCTCCACGACCAGCTCGGGCCGGCGCTCGACGCTGACGACCTGCCCGGTCAGTCGGGCCAGCAGCGCGGTCTGCCAGCCGTAGCCCGTCCCGATCTCCAGCACCCGTTCGCCGCCGGTCAGGCCGAGCGCGGCGACCATCATGGCGACCAACGAGGGCTGTGTGGTCACCTGGCCGCCGGGAAGGGGCACCGGGACGTCCCGGTACGCGGAGTCCGCCTTGGCGGCGGGCACGAATGCGGCCCGTGGGACGGTCAGGATGGCCTCCAGCAGCCGTACGTCGGTCACTCCGGCCGTCCGTGCCGCGAGGACGAGGTGCTCGGCGGAAGCCTCGTGGAACGACGGTCTCATTTCCTCCATCACCACTCCCGGGGCACTACCAGATAGCCCTCCTCCGATGATGCGCGCGCGGGACGGGACCGGTGAAGACCGGCTGCGCGGGCCGACGGATGGCGGAGGTCCGGTGGCGGTGGGAGGGGGTGGCTCCCGCCAGGCCCGCGAGATCCGCACGGCCCCGCAAACGTCGTCGCGAAGGTTGAATCTTCGCGGCGGGCGGCTTTTCGCGGCAAGTACCGACCTGCCCCTGCGCGCGGAGGCTCCGCTTCGGCCACGCAGGCCCCGCAGCGAGCGCGGCTCCAGGAAATCGAGCGCGAGCCGTCAGCGGCATCGGCGGGTGCTGAGCCTGACGACCGGGCTGTCGGTGAGGGGTGTGAGCTCGTCGTACCACTCGACGATCGGTCGACGACGCGGTCGGCGGCTGACTTCGAGACCCCGAGCAGCGGCGCAAGCTGCCGCAGGGTGAGGTTGGTCCGCAAGTACTCTGCAACCAAGCAGGACCCGGTCCTCCAGCGGCAAGCTCCACGGCCGGCCCTTGCGAACCGGATCCGCACCCTCCCGCCGCAGCTCGCCGGTTGTGGCGGCGTGAACGGTCACGCGGTCGGCGCGGATGGTCAGGGTGTTGACCGCGACGTCGGCGGTCTGGTGGAGCCAAAGGTCTTGGAGGGGGTCGTCAGTCACGATCGTTCACGATCGCGGGTTCGAGCGCACCTACCGAGTCGTCGTCCGCGGCGTGTTCGCCGACCTCGACGACCCCCAGCGCACCCAGCTCCTCGCCACCGCAGACGAACACGACATCCTCAGGGCCGCGTTCACCGACGCCGGCACCCTCGTCTACGACCGGGAGCTGCGCGCCTTCTCCTTCCGCTGCGTGGTCCGGCGGGCCGCCGACCTGGAGGACGAGGCGGCGGGCGCTGCGGCCTGCGACCGGGCGGCCGCGGCTCTCGCCGAACGCGGCATCGGACACGGCGCACTGAGTACCAAGGTCACCAGCGTGGACGACGTGAAGATCCGCCGGCCACGCCGAGGCTGATCGGCGACGCCGGTACGTCGAAGGGCTGACGCACGCGGTTCCCTGAAGGGACAGCGGAAACCCGCGACGGGCCACGGCCGGGCCGCCGCTGGATCAGCCCGTTGTCCCGTGCGTAGAGCGCGGCCTGGGTCCGGTCGCGCAGGCCCAGCCGGCTCAGCACGCGCGAGATGTGGTTCTTGACGGTGCCCTCGCTCAAGTACAGTCGGGCGGCGATCTCCCTGTTCGTGGCGCCTGCGGAGATGAGACGGAGCACCTCCGTCTCCCGTGGCGTCAGCAGTTCCGGAGCGGGGGTGCCGGAGGCCAGCGCGGCAATGACCGTTTGATCGAACTGGGCGATACCCGCGTGCGCCAGACAGACCGAAGTCGTACGGCGAACGGCAGTCGCGAGAGGCACACGGGCAGCATCAGCAGGGGGATCGCGAGGGCGACCCGCTCGGCCCAGCGGGCACCGGCCGCGTGGCGGCCCGCCACCCCGATACAGCCCTGGCCCTGGACCCGGCCCCGATCTCCGGCCCCGCCTTCGGCTGTGCCCCTGCATCGGCCTTCGTCTCCGTGTCGGCCGAGGTCGCCGAGGCCGTGCTGGCCGAGACCACGGAGGCGTTGTCCGCCGCCAGCGTCGTGGCGGCCGGCGTCGGATTCGTCATCACAGCCGGCCCGGAGATCGGGCTCGGCTGGGCGAGCGCGAAGAAGAGCGCCGACGAACTGAACCAGGCCATCGCCGACTACCAGTGGAAGATCAACAAGCTCACCGGCTACTCCCGCACCGCCGCCCGGCTCACCACCACGAGCCTCACCGACATCCGCACCGCACAGCAACGCATCGGTCCAGGACGACGGTGACGATGTCGCCGGTGGCCGCCACAGGAACCGGGCCGGAGGCGCCGAGCAGGGCCAGCACGCGGGACTCCGTGGTCAGGGCTTCCCAGGCCCGCCAGTCGGTCGGGCCGTGCTCGTCCAGGACGAACCGGAGGGCGGACGTGTCCAGCGCGCCGCCGGATTTGCGGGCTCGGGCATCCGCACGGGCCCGCTCCCGCTGGGCGTTCATCAGCGCGGTGAAGCCCTCGCGGTCGACCTCCACGCCCTGCTCTGCCGCCATCTCCAGGGTCAGGTCGATGGGGAAGCCGTACGTGTCGTGCAGCAGGAACGCCTGGGCGCCGGGCAGCGACCGGCCGCCTTCGGCTTTCACCCGGGCGACCGCGGTGTCCAGGACGGTGGTGCCCTGCTTGAGGGTGGCCCGGAAGGCGTCCTCCTCCCCGTACGCCTGGTCGGCGATCCGGGCGAAGGACTCCGCGAGCTCCGGGTAGCTGGGGGACATGCAGTCTCGGGCGACCGGCAGCAGCTCGGGCAGCACCGGCTCGTGGAAGCCGAGCTGGCGCATGGAGCGGACCGCGCGGCGCAGGATGCGGCGCAGCACGTAGCCGCGGCCCTCGTTGCCGGGTGCGGTGCCGTCGCCGAGGAGCATCAGCGCGGTCCGGACGTGGTCGGCGACCACCCGAAGACGTACGTCCGCCTGCGGGTCCGTGCCGTAGCGGGAGCCGGACAGCAGGGCGGCGCGGTCCAGGATCGGGCGGGTCTCGTCGATCTCGTAGAGGTTGTCGACGCCCTGCAGGAGGGTGGCCATCCGTTCCAGGCCCATGCCAGTGTCGATGTTGCGGCGGGGCAGCTCGCCGAGGATCGGGTAGCCGGACTTGCCGGAGCCCTCACCGCGCTCGTACTGCATGAAGACGAGGTTCCAGAACTCCATGTAGCGGTCCTCGTCGACCGCCGGACCGCCCTCGCGGCCCAGCGCCGGGCCGCGGTCGTAGTAGAGCTCGGAGCAGGGTCCGCAGGGGCCGGGGACGCCCATGGACCAGAAGTTGTCCTCATCGCCGCGGGCCACGATCCGCTCGTCCGGCAGGCCGGCGACCTCGCGCCAGATGCCGCGGGCGTCGGTGTCGGAGTGGTGGACGGTGACCCAGATCCTCTCCGGGTCCAGGCCGTAGCCGCCATCGGCTTGGGACGTGGTCGACAGGTCCCAGGCGTAGGCGATGGCCTCCTCCTTGAAGTAGTCGCCGAAGGAGAAGTTGCCGTTCATCTGGAAGAAGGAGCCGTGCCGGGTGGTCTTCCCGACCTCCTCGATGTCCAGGGTGCGGATGCACTTCTGCACGCTCGTTGCCCGCTGCCACTGGGGCTGGGCCTCCCCGGTGAAGTACGGCTTGAACGGGACCATGCCGGCGTTGACGAACAGCAGCGTCGGGTCCGGGGTGGGCAGCGGCGCGCTGGGCACGACCGTGTGGCCGCGCGCGGCGAAGTGGTCGAGGAAGCGCTGTCGGATGTCGGCGGTACGCATGGGCGTGGGTCCTGCTCCGGGAGTGGGCGGTCAGAGGGGGCGAGGGGCGGCTGTGCGAGCCGGGTGCAGGGGGCCGAGGAAGACCGCGTGGCCGGTTCCCTCGGGAGCGGGGTGGGTGGCCTGGGTCCAGCCCAGGCCACGGTAGAAGGCCAGGGCGTCGTGGGCGCGGACCGAGGTCAGCAGCCAGCACCGGCCACCAGGGGCGTCGGCCGTCACGGCCTCGAGCAGGGCGGTGCCGACGCCCCGGCCGCTTGCTTCCCTGGCGACGGCGAGCTCGTCGACCTCGCGGCCACCGCACAGCCATGACGCCGTGCGTCCGGGGCCGAGCGCGGCGGCCACCTGCGGGTAGCAGCGGCCGGACGGGAACTCCACAGGCGTGGTCCGGGCCGTCGCGAGGCCGATCACAACGTCGCCGTCGAAGGCGAGTGCAGCCACGAAGCCTGGGCGGGGCGCTTCCTCGGTCAGACCTCGGAGGAACCGGTCCGTCGCATGTCCGTCCTCGTTCCACGGCGGCTGGGTGAAGGCCTCGGTGTAGACGTGCCGTATGCCGTCCTGCCGGGCGAGCAGTTCGGCGCCGGATACCCGGCGCACCGTCACGGCGCTCACGCCACTCTCACAGGCGGCCGGGCGACGGGGTGCAGGGCGGCGTACTCCAGGGGCGCGGACGGGTCGATCGACATGTCGAGCTGGGCGGGGTCGGAGCCGGCCCGGACGAGCAGGTCGCCGACGGCGGCGATCATCGCGCCGTTGTCGGTGCACAGGGTCAGCGGCGGCACTCGCAGCTCGACCCCCGCGGCCGCACACCGCTCCTCGGCCAGGGCGCGCACGCGCGAGTTCGCGGCCACGCCGCCCACCACGACGAGCGTGCGCACGTCGTACTCCTTGCAAGCGGCCAGCGCTTTGCGGGTGAGGACGTCCGCGACGGCCTCCTGCAGGGACGCCGCGCCGTCGGCCACCGGAATCTCCTCGCCACTCAGGCGGTGCCGCTCGGCCCACCGCGCGGCGGCGGTCTTCAAACCGGAGAAGGAGAAGGCGTACGGGGCGTCGCGCGGGCCGGTCAGCGGGCGCGGGAAGGCGACGGCGCACGGGTTGCCCTCCCGTGCGGCGCGGTCGATGGCGGGCCCGCCCGGGTAGGGCAGCCCGAAGACCCGGGCCACCTTGTCGAAGCACTCGCCGGCCGCATCGTCCACGGTGTCGCCCAGGTGGAGGATCGGATCGCGGACCAGGTCCCGTACGAGGAGCAGCGAGGTGTGCCCGCCGGAGACGATGAGCACCATGCAGGGGTTGGGCAGTGGCCCGTGCTCCAGGGTGTCGGCGGCGACGTGCCCGGCGAGGTGGTGCACGCCGTACAGCGGTACTCCGGCCGCGTAGGCGAGGGTCTTCGCGCCGGCCAGGCCGACCTGGAGGGCTCCGGACAGGCCGGGGCCGGTGGTGACGGCTACGGCGTCGACGTCACGCAGACGCAGCCCGGCCTGGTCGAGCGCCTCCTGCACGACGGGGTTGAAGGCCTGCAGGTGCGCGCGGGCCGCGATCTCCGGCACGACGCCGCCGAAGCGCGCGTGCTCGTCCATGCTCGACGCGACGACGTGGGCCAGAAGTTTCCCGCCGGACACGATGCCCGCGCCCGTCTCGTCGCACGACGACTCGATCCCGAGCACCACCGGAGCTGCCACGTCTACCTCTTTCGCATCACTGACGCAGTTGCAAGCAATGTGCAATAAGGTACTCCGCCGACAGAGGCCACGTTCGCCGGGCTCCTTCAGCAACGTGGTGTCAGGGGTCGACACGTCCCACGGCAGGACCCGGAGAGTCGGCAGGAGCGCGGAGGTTCCGCCTGCACAGCGGCCGGAGAATGGCCGCGTAGAGAAGGCCGAAGGCGGTCCAGGCGAGGTAGATGCCGGGAAGGCCCAGCCCGGCGTGCAGCCCGAGGAGCCAGCCCAGCGGGATCAGCAGCAGGTAGTCGCTGACGACTGAGGCGATCATGACGGACCGGGTGTCCCCGGCGGCTCGCAGTACCGAGGCGTACCCCATGGCGACGGCGAACGGCAGCAGACTCAGCAGCGCGGGCAGGGTCGCGGACCAGGCCTTGTCGATCACGACGGGATCATCGGTGACCAGGGAGATCAGTGGGCGCCCCAAGCCGATCGCCATGACGGCGGGCGCGGCGAGTACCAGCAGGAGCATGCGCTGACCCGTGCGGAGCCAGGCGGCGACGGGTTCGCGTCGTCCGGCGCCGAGCTCCTGGCCGGCCAGGATCAAGAGGGCGGACGAAACCGAGGCCAGGCAGGTGAAGACCACCAGGACCAGGTTGTCGACGATGCGGTACGCCGCCAGTTCCTGCGTGCCCATCCGCGCCGCGAACCCGGCCAACAGGGCCTCGTTCAGGTAGCCGATCCCCGACATCCCCATCTCCGGCCACCCGATGCGCCACAACTGTCCGGCGAGGGTGTAGACGCTGTCCGTGTTCTTCTCGTACGAGGGGAGGCGGTTGCGGCAGTAGAGCAGCAGGTAGCACGTGCCGGTGATGGTCGCGGCGAGGGAGGCCAGCGCCGCCCCCGAGATGCCGAGTTCCGCCCGGAAGATCAGCAGCAGGCCCAGGGGCAGGTTGACCGTGTTGACGAGCAGCGCCGTGTACATCGCCACCCGGGTCGCGCCGGTACCGGCGCAGGCGCCCAGAAGCGTGAACGAAACTGCCGCGAAGGGGAGAGCGAAGGCCATCACCTGCAAGTACGAGGCGCCTTGGCCGACCAGCGCGTCCGAGGCACCGAGCACCGCCAGGACCGGCGCGGCCCCCACGTACAGCAGCCCGCCCCCGATCAGCCCCGCGCTGACGGCACCGGTCAGCCCGACGCGCACGGTCAGGCCGACGGCTCCGGGCCGCTCGGCGCCGTGGAACCGGGCGATCTGGACCTGGACGGCGGTCGCCCAGCCCCGTACGGCGATCAGGGCCACGAGGTAGACCGGGGCGGCGATCGCGAAGGCGCTCAAGGCCGTCGTGGACAGGTGGCCCAGCATCACGGTGTCCACGACGTTGACGGTGATCTGCGTCAGCCCGGCCACCAGCAGCGGCGCGGCCAGCCCCCACGCCCGGCACATCGTGGGGCGCGAGGGTTCGGTCACAGAGCGGCCTGGGCGGCTTCCAGCAGCCCGGTGTCGCGGTCGAGCAGGATGAGCGTGTCCACGCGCGAGTCCTTCCAGGCCAGGATCCGGTCGACGATGGCCGGCAGCGGTCCGCACAGGGCCACTTCGTCCAGCAGCGAGTCGGGAACGAGGGGGACGGCGTGGGACTTGCGGCCTTCGGCGAACTGGTCCCGAATCGCGTGCGCGGGGCCCTCGTAGCCCATGTGGCAGGCGATGTCGAAGTAGGTGTTGCGGGCTCCGGCTCCCACGGCGCCGATGAGGTGGGCGAACAGCGGCCGCAGCTGGTCGCGGCCCTCTTCCCGGGTATCGGCGCGGGCGACGTAGAGGATCGGGCAGATCTTGACCTCGTCCCGGGTGCGGCCAGCGCGGGCGATCCCCTCGTCCAGGGGGCGCGTCAGGGCGGCCTCGTGCTCGGGGGCGTACATGCCGGCCAGCCAGCCGTCGGCGATCTCGCCGGCCAGGCGCACGTTCTGCGGGCCGATCGCGCCGAGGTAGAGCGGGATGTGCGGCCTGAGCGGCTTCATGTCCGCCTTCACCGGGCGGGCCTGCCCGCTGGATCCAGGGCCTCGGTAAGGGAGTTGGAAGACCTCCCCGTCGTGTTCCACTCGCGCCTGGTGGGTGACGGCCTGACGCACGATGTCCACGTACTCCCGGGTCCGGCGCAAGGGCCGGTCGTACGGCTGCCCGTGCCACCCTTCGACGATCCATGGAACCGACAGCCCCAGGCCGAGGTGGAAGCGGCCGCCGGAGAGGACGTCCAGGGTCATCGCGGTCATGGCGGTCGCGGCCGGGGTGCGGGCCGGGATCTGCATGATGGCCGTGCCGAGCTTGATCCGCTCGGTCTTCGCCGCCAGGTAGCCGAGGACGCTCACGGCGTCCGGGCCGTACTCCTCGACGCTCCACACCGAGTCGACGCCGATGCGCTCGGCCGTCTCCACGACCGGGAGCACCTGCTCGACGGGTTCTCCGCCGTAGCCCAGGGCCAGTCCGAGACGCATGCGGCACTCCGTTCTGTCGTGCGATCACAGAGATGTTGAGGACGTTGGTGGAGCGGCCGTGCCGTCAGGAGAACGGCAGGGGGTGGCGGACCAGACCGTCTTCGGTGAGCGGTTGCGGCACCCAGCCGCGAGCGGTCGGCTCCACGTAGAGCCGCCGGCCGCCGAGGAAGGGGAACGCGGCCGGAGCGTTGCAGTAGAGGCCGGGCACGAGGACCCGAGCGACGTACAGGCCCGCGGCACGGGCCTCGGGAGTGGTGAGTTCGACGGCGACGGCGCGCAGCCCTTGCTCCTCGAGCCGCTGGAGCAGAGCAGGGGTCCCCTGATCGGTGGCTGTCGTCGCGGGGGTATCCGCACGGCGACCGGGGAACCGCAACCTGTCCAGCCGAGCGTCCTGCATCTGCGGATCGAGGTAGACCTGGAGGTGGAGCCGGACGTCGTTGACGTCACGCCAGTCGGGCCGGAAGTCCCGCAGGTACGCGCGGTCGGCGCGGTACGGCAGGTACGGCCGGTGTTCGGCCCGGCCGTGGCGGACGCTGCGCCAGAATCCGCTGTCGTGGTCGAGGAGTTCCAGGCCGGTCTCGTGCATACCGAGGGCCTCGGCCAGCGCCTTGGCCGCCGCCTCAGACGGAGTTTCGCGGCAGGCGCTGCCGAAAGCGACGAGCCGTCGGGCCCCGTCTTCGATGAATGCGCCGGCGACCAGGGCGCCGGCCGTCGACGGGATGCGCAGCAGAACGACCTTCAGTCCGGCGGAGTCGGCCTCGGCGAGCGCCCGGGTCAGGGATTCCCCGGCATCGAGCGCGAGGGAAGTGGCCGGCGCCCCGCTGGTCCACCACAGGGTGACGGCATCCCGTTCGAGGACTTCCCGCAGGGCCGCCTCGCGTGCTTGGGAACGGTCCGCGCCGGCCGCGGTGCCGGCGAGCATCGGATAGTTGGTCACCGGCTCCGAGGCATGCCAGTGACGGAAATAGTTCACGTACACCAGGGATGCGGGAACGAGGATTTCCTTCTCGTCGCCCATATCACGCCCCGACACCCAGGAGATCGGCAGATCGCGATCCATTGACACGAAAGGGAATCCCCGGCGTGCGTATTGTGTCGGGGAGTACAGTGCGAACTCCAGCGGGTCGACGGCTGGACGGCCGGAGCGGGCGAGTTGCGCGTACGACGCGGTCGGTAGAAGTTCGGGAACCACGTTTCCGCAGAACCGCTCGACGGCCTCTCCGATGGCTGCCTGCCGGGCCTGCTCGTGATCGCCGAGGGAGGCTCCTCCGGCGATCAGGTCGACCACACCACGGGTGAACTCCGGCTGCCTCGACAGGCGGGCGCTGTAGGAGACGAGGGTCGGCACTGTCTCGATGCGCGGCCGGTCCCGGGTGACACGCTCGACCAGACTGTGCGCGACTCCCGTCGCCGGTTGCGGAACCATGCCGTGCGCGGCCGGGTCGGCCGCCTGGCCAGGTGGTGTCGCGGAACCTGAGGTCACGGATCCTTGGCTCCTCTTCAAGCGTCGGACGGTTTGGGTGCACGCCTGCCGTTCCGCTCGGGCGGCCTGGGGGGGGGGGGGGGGGGGGGGGGGGGGGGGGGGGGGGGTGGGGGGGGGGGGGGGGGGGGGGGGGGGGGGGGGGGGGGGGCGAGGGGGGGGGGGGGGGGGGAGGCGGG
>NZ_JBVHVT010000090.1:0-36267 GCF_055564695.1 Streptomyces sp. NPDC029014 | reverse complement strand
TCGCTCTCCCCCCCCCCCCCCTCCTCCTCCCCCCCCCCCCCCCCCCCCCCCCCCCTCCCCCCCCCCCCCCCCCCCCCCCCCCCCCCCCCCCCCCCCCCCCCCACCGCGTCATCCTCGACGAACTCGGCGCCCGTGGGGAACTGGACTGGTCGCGCTGCGCGATCGACTCCGTCAGCATGCGGGCTGCAAAGGGGGGCCTCTGACGGGACCGAATCCGACCGATCGCGGCAAGCCTGGATAGAAAATTCACTTGATCACCGATCGGAACGGACTGCCGCTCTCGCTCGGCATCTCGGGCGCGAACATGCACGACAGCCTCGGCCTGGAACCGCTCGTGCGCGGGATCCCGCCCATCCGTTCCCGCCGCGGCCCGCGCAGGCGACGGCCGGCGAAACTGCACGCCGACAAGGCTACGACTACGACCACCTGCGCCAATGGCTCCGTACACGCGGCATCCGCCACCGCATCGCCCGAAAGGGCATCGAGTCCTCGCAACGTCTCGGCCGCCACCGGTGGGTCGTCGAACGGATCGTGTCATGGCTCGCCGGCTGCCGCCGACTCCATCGCCGATACGAGCGCAAGGCCGACCACTTCCTCGCCTTCGTCGGCATAGCCGCAGCCCTCATCTGCCACCGCCGCCTCACCAAATGAAACGACGTCTTAGAGGTCGTTTTAATCTGCATAGGTCTATTTTGGTTCGATTTGCAAGATGGTCGGTCGTGGTGCGGTCGTGGCCACGCATGCAGTTGATGGCTGTGGGCCGGGTGGGGTGGCGGGTGGGGCGGGGCGGGTCTTGTTCCCGTCTCATTCCAAGATGTCCGGCCCTCGGTGGCCCGTGCTTCCGGTGTCGCGGCTGTGCGCCTGGGCGCACTCGGTCCGCGGCAGTACGCCGTATTCATGACGACGCGACGTCCGTATCCGAGTGACTTGTCCGATGCGCGCTGGGAGTTGATCGAGCCGGTGCTGTCCGCGTGGCGCTTCGAGCGCCGCGGCCGGGCTCTGGACTTCGGCCGGCCACCACGGCATGACCTGCGCGAGATCATGAACGCGATCCTCTACGTGGACCGCACCGGCTGCCAGTGGGCCTACCTGCCGCACGACTTCCCGCCGCACCAGAGCGTCTACGGCTACTTCGCCAGATGGGCGGAGGAGGGGATATTTGCCCAGCTCAACGGGCTCCTCCGCCAACTGCCGCGGGAGAAGGAAGGACGGGACGTGGAGCCATCGGCCTGCGTGATCGACGCCCAGAGCGTCAAGACCTCCACCAGCGTCCCTGCCGCAAGCCAGGGCATCGACGCCGGCAAGAAGATCGCGGGCCGCAAACGAAGCATCATCACCGACACCCTCGGACTCCTCCTCGCGGTGCTGGTCACCGCAGCCAACGTCCAGGACTCCGTCGCCGGCACCCGACTCATCGACCAGGTCGCCGCCGAACACCCCACCGTTCGGAAGGTGTGGGTCGACGGCGGCTACCGCCAACACCTCGTCGAGCACGCCGCCACCCTCGGCATCGACATGCAAATCACCGCCCGCAAGCCCGGGACCAGGGGATTCACCCCGATCCCGAAACGCTGGGCGGTCGAGCGGACCTACGGCTGGCTCATGCTCCACCGCCGCCTGACCCGCGACTACGAAACCCTTCCCGGACGCTCCGAGGCCCTGGTCAACCTCGCCATGACCGACCTCATGGCCCGCCGCCTCACCGGCGAGAACACCATCTCCTGGCGCGACCCAAAAACATCCACCAAATACCCCATACCAGGATGAAGCGGCGGGATAAAACGACCTCTTAGACGCGGGCGGGCAGCACCGGCCTCGCACGCTCAGGTTAGGGGCTTCGTCACGCGAGGCGGCAGGTATTTTGGGAACTTTCGTTCCAGTTCTTTCCTGACCTCACCTGAGGTCAATAGGTCCAGATTTTGTATCGCGCGAGCCTTCACCATGACCCCCTTGGGATCCAAGAGGCGGATCAGTGCTCTCAGATGAGCGCCGGCGATAATGAGGCGATCCCAATACAATGGATTCTCTGGGTGGGCATCGGCCACCATCTCGCGCAACTCCTTGAACCAGCGGGCGAACTGCTGGCCCTCCTGGTAGCGGATAGCGAATTCCGTGAAGTCCAGCACGCGAGGCGGGGAGCCCTCTTTCGTCATCGCCTCGCCGATGGCCGAGAGCATGAGGCGGGGCACCACACTTCGGGCCACGGCATCCTGGTCCTGGTGACCCTTAAAATATCCATGGCTTGTGAGTGCTCCAAAGACTCCGTACATCCGGCCGTTGAGTAGTTTGCCTCGCTTGATTGACTCGTAGGGCAGAAATCCGAACTCTCGCTCGATGATCCGAACCCAGCAGAGATGCGCGCCGAACACGTAAAGGGTGCTTAGGTGCATGTACTCGTCCTCAGTAAACCAGTTCTTTCCCTCATTGCGGATAAGGATGTTGATGCGTCGCTCGAGGGATTCAGCCGACCTGAGCAGCGGGGTCGAGTACTGGTTCAGCACCTTCTTTGTCTCGTGGCGGACGCCGAACCACGGACGCAGCATGTCCTCGAATACAAACTTCACCGACGCTCCGATAATAGCCCCTATGACAGCCGATACAGACAGCCAGGCGATGGCGCTGCCCTGAAGCAGTGCGGCGGTGGTGTTCATCGCTACGGTCGATTCACTATCGCTGATCTAAGGTACAGTCTTCAGTGGGATGCAGCAGTATGTGGCGGACGACCGCCGTCAACTCCGGCATGGAGATAGAAAGACTGTGCCCACGCCAAAGACCTGATGTGCAGTGTGGCAGGTGACGACCAGACGTCCACGGTGGGCGTATTGACCGCGGGCGCATTAAGAGAAAGATATAAGCTGAATGGAGCGCCGTAATCGCCACCTACATCAATGTCGCACTGTCGCTGGCTGGGCGCCAACGGGGACGCGGGACTTCTCGTTTCGGCTAACGCTCGGCGTCGAAGCCAGGCAGGTGTCCGCCGCGTGAGCCGTGCCGCTTCCGGTTGCAGACATGCTCCACTCTCGATGGGATCATCGCGCCTATCCGGGATGATCGGCATACCCAGAGTGACAGGGTTGCGGTTGCGGGTTTGGGCGAGGCGGTTCAAGGGATTCAAGCTTGTCACGGACAGTTCCCAGGCTGGTCTGGAGGCCTGGACCTCGCCGGGCGAGCCGTTGACGCGGGCCACCTCGATACGGTCGCCGAGGTTGCGGATGATCTCTTCCAGACGTCGACGCCGTTGTGGGTCGAATCGGAGTATCACAAAGGCCAGCAGACCGCCGCCGCAAAAGGCAACCACGGCGGGCGCTCCAAGGTCATCGACGACAACTCGCTGCTGTTCGCCTATGCGCTGAAGGACCGCGGCGTTCCCGCCCCCCGAGACCGCGGCAAGCTCACCATCAAGACCGGCAAGGACGCGGCAAGCACCCCTCTGTCGCCTCCCTGCACCGGGTGCTCGCCGAGACCGAAGAAGCCGCCAGGTCCGACGATGCACAGGTGTCGTGCTCGATGGCAGCAAGCCGGTCGCTTCCGTCGATCCGTCAGGTCGCCTTCCAGCGAGCGGCCGAATCCGGACGCAGACTGGAACATACCCGCACACAACCGTGTACGGCTCGACAACTTCATCGAGCAGCGACCGGCATGAGCCGGTGTCGCCCGGGCCGCCCTCGCGCTCAGGGCTGCCGATGGAGGGTGTGGAGGGCGGCCGGCGGGTTGTCGAGGTGCTGGAGCAGGCGGGTGTTCTCCGTGACGAGGCGGTGGTTGTCGAGGCGGGCCCGCCCCTGGGCGCAGCGGACAGTGCCGTGCGGAGCGGTGCCTGCTACGCGACCAGCGTCGCGTAGCGCCTGGACACGCCCGGCGCCCGCGCGTTCCTCGCCCCGTTCGCCCCGCTGCCGTAGCGGGCAACCGCCCTGCGCCCCGGCCGAACTCGGACAACTGTTCATGACCGCCTGCGCAGGGCGGTGCCGTGCCCCTACGCTCGGCCTGGGCAGACGTGCAATCGACGGTGACGGGGTGGGATGCGTGGAGATCGGGTTGGCGGACGCGGTGGCGGCGGTGCGGGACGAGCTCCTGGAGGCCGCGGCGCGCGGTGCGGGACACGAGATCTCGTTCGTGGTCGGGCCGGTGGAGATGGAGTTCGAGGTCGAACTACGCGCCGATGCGCGGGCGAAGGCGGGCTTCCGGGTGTGGGCCGTGACGGCGGAGGCGGAGGCCGGGGTGACCCGCGGCCGGACGCACCGGGTGTCGTTCACCCTCACCCCGAGGAGTCCCGCCGGCGGCGATCTGCTGGTCAGCGGGGGCGCGGACCGGCCGGCCGGTCCCGGCGACGTGAGCGGCCGGATCCAGGACTGACCGGGCGTCGGCGTACGGAACGGGGGATGCGATGAGACGGGATCGTCTGGTCGCGGTCGGAGGACCGGGCGGGCCGGGCTCGGGGTACGTGATCGGTCCGCGGCTGGTGCTGACCTCGGCACACGTGGCCGGTCGCCGCGGCACGCTGGTGCAGGTGTTCCGCCCGGGCGGCGACGCGGTGTTCGGCGGGGCCGTGGTGTGGTGCGGCACGCCCGGTGGGCGCGACGATGCGGCCCTGGTGGAGGTGGACGACGCCGGGTGGCGGCCACCGGCGGGCGCGGGGGTGCACTGGGGCCGCCTGGTGACCGAGCAGCCCGGCCAGCCCTGCGCGACCTGGGGCGTACCGGACGTGGTGCAGCGGCCGGGGGCGGCGGTGGAGGCCGCACAGCTGGCGGGGACGGTGAATCCGGGCAGTGGCTTCGTGGCCAACCGGCACGTGATGGACCTCGGCCCCTATCCGCCGGTCTGGCCGACCGACGGGTCGTCGCCGTGGGGCGGGCTGTCAGGGGCCGCGATGTTCTGCGGCCGCCTGCTGACCGGGGTGGTCGCGGCCGACGCGGGCCGCTCCGGGCATGCCGCGCTCTCGGTGGTGCCGGCGTACGTGCTGCACCACGACGCGGAGTTCCGGGCCGTGCTGGCCGAGCACTGCGCTGGTGCGATGGTGCTCGAAGCGGTCGAGTTCCAGGTCGTGGCCGAGGCCGGTCCGGTGGCGCCGGCCGGCGGTCTGGGCTCGGCGGCGGCGCTGCTGCAGGCGGGCCGGCAGGTCGTGGCGTTCCACGGCCGCGAGGAACTGCTGGGCCGGTTGGCTCGCTGGTGCCGGCAGGAGGGATTCGGCAGCTGGCTGCTGCACGGCCCGGCCGGGCAGGGGAAGACCCGGCTGGCCCACCAGCTCGCCGCCACCCTGGCCCCGGACGGCTGGGCGGTGCTGTGGCCGCGCGCCAGTGCCACCCCGGCAGAACTGCGGGCGGTGGGCCGGGCCGCCAAGCCGCTGCTGGTGGTGCTGGATTACGCGGAGACCCGCGCGGCACAGTTCGCCGCGATCCTGGAGGCCGCAGCCGAGCACGGGGGTGCCACGCCGTTCAAGGTTTTCCTGCTGGCCCGGACGGCCGGGGACTGGTGGGCCAGCGCGCAGGCAGCGAGCCGTACCGCCGAAGAACTACTCGACGGCACCCCGGTGGCCGCGCTGCCGGCGCTGGAGAGCGATGCGGCCGCGCGTCCGGAGGCGTACCGGCGGGCGGCGGAGGCCTTCGCGGCCGCGCTGCCCGAGGTGCGCGGCCGGCAGGGGCCCGACTGGCCGGCGCTGGCCGCCGCCCTCCCCTCCCTTGAGGTGAACCGGGCGAGCATGGACAACGCGCTGACCCTGCACATGACCGCCCTGGCCGATCTGCTGGACGCCGCCGACCCCGGTCCGGCCGAGGACGGGGCGGGCCCCGCGGCCGGCGTCGAGGACCGCCTGCTCCTGCACGAGCGCCGCTACTGGGAGCAGAGCGCGACTGCCTGCGGTCTCAGTCCGGCGCTGAGCACGGCCACTCTCGATGCCGCGCTCGCCGCCGCCCTGCTGGTGGGGGCCGCCGGCCGCGATCAGGCCGCCGAGGTCCTGCGCAAGGTCGGCGGGCTGGCCGACCAGCCGCGCGACCGCCGCGATGCCGTCCTGGCCTGGATCGCCGCCCTCTATCCGTCGGCCGATTCGGGTCCGTGGGGCAGCCTGCAGCCCGACCGGCTGACGGAGCGTCTGATCGGCCGCCGCCTGGAAGCGCACCCCGGGCTCGCCCACGACCTCGTACCGGGCATCACCGAAGAGCAGGCGGCCCGGCTGCTGACCCTCTACAGCCGCGCGGCCGCGCACGCCGTCTTCGCGGGGCAGCTCGACGACCAGCTGACCGCGCTGTGCGTCCGGCACCGCACCGTCCTGGCACCCACGGCGATGGCCGCCGCCACCCAAGTGGAACGTCCCGGCCCGCTCGTGGCCGGCCTGCAGCAGATCGCCGCGGATCCCCGGACCCCGCTGGACACCCTCAGGCAGCTCGACGACCGAGTCCCGCGCAGCCAGCGCCTGGCCGTCTGGGCATGCGACCTGGCCTGGCACCTGGTCGCCCGCCACCGCGGCCTCCCCCACACCCCCGACCTGGTGTGGAGCCTGCATTCCCTCTCCTCGCGCCTGGCAGCTCTGGACCGGCGGGAGGAGGCGCTGGCCCCCGCCGAGGAAGCCGTCACCGTCGCCCGTTCCCTGGCGGACTCCGTCCCCCTGATCGCGAGCCTGAACGCGTACGCCGACCGGCTGCGTGACCTCGGGAGCCGTGAGGAGGCCCTGGCCGCGATCACGGAGGCCGTGGCGCTCTCCCGCGGCCTGGGCGGCGGCCGCACCCCCGACCTCGTCGAGAGTCTGAACAAGCTCGCCACCCTGCTGGGTGATCTCAGGCGGCAGGAGGCGGCGCTGGCCGCGTCCGAGGAGGCGGTGCGCCTGCGTCGCGAGGCCGGGGCAGGGTCGGACGCCGAGGCCCGGCAGCTCGCCCGGAGCCTGAACGTCCACTCCGAACGCCTGTGGGACCTGGGCCGGAAGGAGGAGGCCATGGAGGCGCTCATCGAAGCCGCCCGGCTGCACGACGGCATGGCCGGTGCAGGCTCTGCGCACTCCCCCGCTCACGTCGCGACGCTGAGCGAGATGGCGGTCAAAGGTGCGGAGATGGGCTGGCTGAAGGGGGCCCTGTCGGTGGCCGAACGCGCGGTGCACCTCAGCCGCGCCATGGCCAGGACCCGTCCCGACGCCCACCTGCCCCAGCTGGCCCAGAGTCTGGGCCGGCTGGCCTGGGCCCTGGAGGACTCGGGCCGGAAGGAAGAGGCCCTGGCCGCCGCCGAAGAGGCCCTGGCCATTCACCGGGGCTTGGTCGCCATCCATCCCGACGCCCACCTGATGGCGCTCAACGCGAGCCTGAGCACGGTCGCGGCGCTCCACGCGGCCCTGGATCGGCCCGAGCAGGCCCTCGCCGCCACCGAGGAGTGCGTACGGATCCTCCGCGGCCTGACGCGCGCCTACCCCGAGGCCCACCTGCCCCACCTGCCGGTGCAACTGCACACCCTCGGCACCCGGCTGGCGGCCGTGGGGCGTACGGAGCAGGCCCTGGAGGCCGTCGAGGAAGCCCTCCGTATCCGCCGCACCCTCGCCTCCCGCGACCCGGACGCCCACCTGCAAGGCCTGGCGAGCAGCCTGATCGCCGTGACGGTACGGCGGGAGCAGTCCGGCCGGCCGGGAGAGGCCCTCGCCGCCCTCGAGGAAGCCGTCGCCGTCTACCGCACCCTGGCCGCCACCCGCCCCGCCCACGTCCCCGACCTCGCCAATGCCCTGTACACGCTCTCCCGCAGGCTGGAGGGGCTGCACCGGTGGGACGAGGCCCTGGCCGCGGCCCGCGAGGCGTTCCGCCTCCTGCCCGAACTGGCGCTGTACGAGCGGCGCTGATCCGGCGGGCGTCGTGCGGGATCCCGGCGGGCCGGGGGTGCGGGCGCAGGTCTACGCCGATCTCCTGCGCGCGAGGCGGGAGCAGCTTGTCGGCGGTCCTGTCGAAGGCCGGAGGCCTGCCGCCCTTGCTGCCGAGGCGTTTGTGGTGGGCGATCTGGTCGGCCGGCTGCGGGATCACTGCCCGGATCTTGCGCATCGTTGCGGCGATCGACATGGACAGGCCGTCAGTGAGCCATCGATGTGCCACGGTCATGTTCAGGACGCGCCCGGCCGTAACAGTGCCGACCAGGGCCCAGTACCGCTCGAGTCGGGGGTCGAAGCCGGATGACCGTGACACCAGTCCGTGGAGGCGTGCGCGGAAGGCGGGGGTGTCCGACTCCCGTCGGGCTCGCGCGTGGGCGGACACGAACGCGTCCACCGCGTCGCCGGCACCGGGCGGCAGGTTTTGGTCCAGAGCGGCGGCCGTCAGCGCGGCGGCTTCGTCGATCTCCGCGTAGAAGGCCGGGCCGTCCCTCATCTCTTCGTCGTGGTCCTGGGTCCAGCGGGTGAAACCGGGCGTGGAGATGAGCAGGTGCAGCTCGGCGTAGGCCAGGGCCGAGGCGGGGACGGGGTCTTGCGGTGGGGCGGGGGCCAGCATGGAGACCATGATGTCGAGTCGAGGCCTGGGCATGGCCGCGGACAGCTCGCGGTACCAGTGATCAGTGAGCGTGCGGTGCGCCTCCGGGAGCTGCTGCACGCGGGAGAGTATTTCCAGGCGCCGAAGCCGTTCCTCGCCCGGGCAGTCGTCCAGTGCCTTGAGTGTGGCCTCGCGCCACCGCAGTTCGGTCAGTCGTTCCTGCACCGATTCAAGCTCGGTTGCCACCAGTTCGCCGAGTGTGCACTCCCCCGTGACCACCTGCGTGATCGTTGCGATCGGGGTGTCCAGCGCGCGCAGGCGTCTGATGAGCCGGATCCGCTCCCACGCCTCGGGGCCGTAGCGCCGATGACCGCCGGTGCTGCGAGCGGCTACCGGCAGCAGACCGCTGTCGGAGTAGTAGCGGAGCGTTTTGACGGGAAGGCCCGTTGCGGCCGCGAGTTCACCGATGCTCCACGTGTCTTGCGTCACAGTCCCTTGAATCTCCAGCGCGCGGGAGGTTCTAGCGTAGTGATCGCCGGCGGGTCAGTCCGCACCGTTCTCGCAGCTCAGGTGTCGTGCCGTCCTTGCCTGGACCGGTGTGGCCGCGTGCCACGGCGTCCCGTGGCGTCCCTTCCCGTCCCCGACCAAGAACGGTGGTACTCATGCCCCCGAGCACGTCACCACGTCCGTACCGAAAGGCCGGACTCCGCGTGGCGCTCCTCCCCCTGCTGTGCATGGTGGCGCTGGTGTCGGCCACCGCAGCACCCGCGGCCGCCGCAGGCCCCGGGTTCCCTGACTCCGACGGACAGGACCGTACGGTCGTACGGACGGAGCAGGGCCTGGTACACGGCATGTCCCACGGCTCGTACACCACCTTCGACGGCATCCCGTACGCCGCGCCGCCGACCGGACCGCTGCGCTGGCGTGCCCCCGTGCCCGCCGCTGCATGGCAGGGTGTCCGGGACGCGACGAGGCCGGCTGAACGCTGTGTGCAGATGCCGCCACCAGGTGCGAGCGGGGTCATCGGCTCGGAGGACTGCCTCTACCTCAACGTCACGGCGCCGGCGGCCGAGCCGGCTGCGAGGAAGCGGCCCGTGATGGTGTGGATGCACGGCGGTGCGTTCCTGGGCGGTTCCGGCAGTGACTACAACGCCGCACGGCTCGCGGTCCAGGGTGACGCCATCGTCGTCACGGTCAATTACCGGTTGGGGATCTTCGGCTACTTCGGCCACTCCGGGTTGGGCGCCGCCCCGCCGTTCGGCCTGGCGGACCAGCAGGCCGCCCTGCGCTGGGTACGGGCGAACGCGGCGCGTTTCGGCGGCGATCCGCACAGTGTCACGCTGTTCGGTGAGTCCGCGGGCGCCCTCGGCATCTGTGCCCACCTCACCTCGCCGACAGCCGCAGGACTTTTCCAGAGGGCCGTCCTCCAGAGCGGTTCCTGCCTCACGTCGTTCCCCCGCGGCGCGCTCGCCCCCGGAACACCGGCGTACGAGCCGTTTGCCTCACAGGCCGATGTCCAGACGGCCGGTGCGGAAGCCGCCCGGCACCTGGGCTGCACGGCGGGCGGCGGGGACGAGGTTCTGGCGTGCCTGCGCGGCCAGAGCACGGATCGTCTCGCCACCCCACAGCTGATGCAGTCCTTCAACCGGCCCGCCTTCGGCAACGGGCTGCTGCCCGTGGCACCTGCCCAGGCGTTGGCGTCGGGACGCTTCCACCGCCTGCCGGTCATCCTGGGCACCAACCGCGATGAGATGCGGATGTTCGTCGGCCTGTCGCTCGCCGCGTTCCCGATCCGCACCGAGGACGACTACCGAGCCCGCTTGGCGGAAGCCTTCGGGGCCGCGGCCCCGGCCGTCGAGGCGCGGTATCCGGCAGCACACCATCCCTCTCCCGCGCTGGCCTGGGCGGCGGTGCTGACCGATCGGTCCTTCACGTGCACCACGCTGGCAGCCGGCCGGGCCATCGCGGCGCGCGCCCCCGGCCTCCCCCTCTACGGCTACGAGTTCAACGATCCGCACGCTCCCGTCCTCTCCGGCCTGCCGGCGAACCCGGGCTTCCCCTACGGCGCGGCGCACGGCTTCGAGATGCCGTTCCTGTTCACCCCGTTCCCCACCGAACGACCGCTGGACGACGGCCAGCGCGCCCTGTCGGACCGGATGGTCGGCTACTGGACGAACTTCGCACGCACCGGAAACCCGAACACCGCCGACGCCCCGCTCTGGCCCGCCCTCCGCGCTTCGTCACCTCACGCGCCGTCGGTGCAGTCGCTGGCTCCGGAGCCGGGCGGGATCCACCCTGTCGGCGCGTATTCCGCACACCGATGCTCGTTCTGGGACCGCCTGTCCCAGTGAGCCGCCCGCGCGGGGGTCCGTCTTCACATCAATCCTGCTCTGGGCACTATCAATGTAAAGACGGACCCCTGGCGATGTTTCTCGGATCTCGTGACGTGGGTGTGGGGGCAGGCCGATGCGGAGTGGGATCGCGCGGGAGTCGTTCTCCCCTCCCGGCGGGCCGCGTGGGGCCGGTGGAGTGATCACCGTCGGGTGATCACCGGGGTCCTCTGCCGAGTGCGGAGGCTCGCCACCGGCAGTGATGACACCACCGTGCGGATCAATGCCGTGGAGCCCGGCTACAGCGCGACGGACCTGAACCGGCACGAGCGCACGCAGACCGTCGAACAGGGCGCCGAGGTGATCGTTCGGACGGCTCGGCTGGGCCCGGACGGCCCGACCGGCGGCTACTTCGACGCGGCGGGCCCTCTGCCCTGGCGAGCGGCGGGTTCGCGTGCCGTCGCAGTCGGGGGTTCG
This sequence comes from Streptomyces sp. NPDC029014, assembly GCF_055564695.1. Taxonomy (NCBI): domain Bacteria; kingdom Bacillati; phylum Actinomycetota; class Actinomycetes; order Kitasatosporales; family Streptomycetaceae; genus Streptomyces; species Streptomyces sp. NPDC029014. The sequence goes on along the minus strand of NZ_JBVHVT010000090.1, from coordinate 25,040 downwards.
TCCGCGGTCCGCCGGTGAGTGGCGGGAGCCCGGCCGGGCCCCTGCGCCCGGGCCGTTTCCGATAATGCGGGGATATGCCCCGTCGCTAGCGTCCGGTCGTCAACGCAGCACGAACACGACGAAGGGACATTGCGTCATGCGCAAGTTCATGGCCGCCGCCGCGGCCGCCGGCGCCTTACTCATGATCGGGGCCACCGCGAGCACCGCCTCCGCCGCCTCCGCCGACTGGATCCCCGACCCGAAGCCCTGGAACAAGAGCGTCGCCGGTGCGCACGGCTCGGGCATGATGACGGGCGTCTGGACGAACGAGAAAGGCACCATAACGGCCAAGGGCAAGCTGACCGTCACCGACCCCAAGGCCTGCTACACCATCGCCGTCGGTGTCGGGCTCCCCATCGGCAAGCCGAGGCACCTCGAGGTGTGGTCCAAGTCCCCGCAGAAGCAGTGCGGCCCCGGTACCTTGGAGGTCACTGCTTCCGTCGGCCCCGTCGCCTACTTCGACGGCCCCTGGGTCACCATCTGCAAGGACGGTGACGAGAGAAGCGCTTGCCAGCGCTGACGCACCGGCCCGGATGGCCTGTCCCCGGCCCGGCCCGGCTTCGCGCCGCACGTGTCGGCGCGAGAGGGTCGGGCACCGGCTCCGCGGAGGGGCCGGGACGGGGAGGTGGGGCGTATGCCGGCAGTGCGGCCACCGCAGGCGTGGTGCTCGTGACGGACGACGCCGCCATCCGGCGCTCGCTGGAGCGCGGGCTGCGGCTGAGCGGCTTCACCGTGCTGCCCACCCGGCCGCACCTGGTCGGCTGCCGCAAGGTCGCCGCGAGCGAGGTCGGCCAGCAGCTGGTGACCGGCTCCTGGCGGCACCGGATGCCAGGGCTGACGCTGAGGAGCGGGGAGCGACAGCGGTCTCCCCGGCCGCTGCCGCATAGGCGGCGGCCGGGGAGAGGCGCCTCCTTAGACTGGGCCGAGCCATGTACAGGATTCACCCGGCAAGCAGCTCCAGCCCCGGTCGTCCAGACCGTCCGAAGCGGACGGGTCCGCGACCACGGAGCCGAAGGTGGACTTGGGCGGGGGCTCCTCGACCACATAGCCCAACTTGTTCTGGTCCTCCTCGGGGTGATAGACGCGTACCACCCTCAGGAAGGGTTGATACGTGTCCCATCGGCGCTCCACCGTCCCCAGCACGGGGAAGTTGAGCCGGGCCCCGCGGTCCGCGGCGCCCTCTTCTGACTTGTCGTACATGCCACCGTCCTTTCCTGGCGTCGCCGACAAGCGGCGGAGGAACCCGCCGCTGGGACGCGGGCCTCACCTGAAAAGGCTTCCGATCGCCTTCGTGGCCAGGGGCAGCAGCCAGGCGAAGTCCGCCTCGACGCCACCGTTCTCGGTGCCCGCGGCCCTCGGGGCCGCAGGGGTGCGGTCGACCGCCGGCGCCTGGAAAGGCGTCCGCGGGGCGGCCGCCGTGGTCGCCCGGGGGGAGAAGTCCTCGTTCATGTCCGTGTCCGTTCCTCACTGTTCCAGGGCACTAGAAGTGCGGAAGTGTGTACATGGCCTTGCCGAACCGATCCCAGGGGAGAGCGAAATTCGCCTCGGCGCCCGGTGAGTCGGCGTCAGCACATGCCGGAGCGATCGGGCTCCGGTCGACCGCCGGCGACTGGAAGGGTGCCCGCAGGACGGCCGCCGGGCCGGCGCGGGGGGAGAAGTCCTCATTCATGTCCATGTCCTTTCTTGCGGTGCCGAGGCATCAGGCCCGGCTGGACAGCCAGGCGTCCAACATCCCCTTGGCTCCGTGGCCGATCAGGGTCCAGGGCATTTCCCAATTCGCCTCGACCCCTGGTGAGCCGGTGCCGTCGCGTGCCGGAGTGGTGGAGCTCCGATCGACCGCGGGCGCCTGGAAGGGCGTCCGCGGAGTGGCGGACGACACTGCGCTCTGCGGGATCTCTCTGTTCATCCCGGGGCGTCCTCTCAGGACGGTGCAGCGGCGGAGGGGGAACCAGGCGCCCGCCACCGCCGCCGCGACGGATGCTGCATGTCGGTCGCTAGAAGAGGACCTTCTTCGCGATGTTCCAGATGTCGCCCAGGCCGAAGTTGGCCTCGACGCCGTCACCGCCGTCGCCGGAGCCCTTGGGCCCGGTCGGGTCGCGGTCGATGGCGGGTGTCTGGAACGGCGTCCGCGGAGTGCCGGACGGAGCCGGCCGCTCCTCACGCCGCACAAACGGCTCTTTCATCTTTCTCACCTTTCACCTGGTGACTGACCGGCGGGCGGTTGCCGCCGGAGGCTGGTCTCATTGCTCTGCTCCCACTGGCGGGCGAATTCAGACCTCTTGCGACCGCTGCGCGTAACACATCTGCCGCGCGGGTCCCCAGAGCTCGGCGCAGCCCGAGCGGGACGCCTGCACGCCGTGGCCGTCGTGCCACTCCTGCGGCGCCTGCGAGGGTTCGCGGCAGACCGGGGGTGCCTGAAGGGGAAGTGAGGGAAGTACCGGGGTTCTGGTCTTGTCCATGGGGGCTCCTCGGCTGGGCCGGCAGTCAGACGCTGCCGATGAACGTGTGGACCGGAGCGAGGCTGACGGGCAGATCGTCGCTCACGTCGAAGGTGAACAGGTACGACACCGACGCCCGCTGGTCGTTCTCCGGGTCGAAGAAGGTCAGGGTGACGTCCTGGCAGTCCGAGCCGGGACGGCAGAAGGGGCTCTTGGAGACGCTGACGGTGTCCAGCGAGTAGAAGTTGTTGTTCTTGCCGGGGACGTGCTCCGCGGAGAGGATGCCGTCCTGGATCTCGGCGCCGACCAGGAACGCGTTGGTGCCCGCGGCGTTCAGGGCGCGGTCGCCGGAACTCTGTCCGAGGTTGCGGAACTTCCAGTAGATCTTGTCCAGCAGAGCGCGAATGCTCCGCTTGAGGAACTTCCCCTTCTCGCCGGCGAACTCGTCGCGGACCTTCTTCGCGGCGGCGTCCTGTGCCGCCTGGTTCCCACCGGCCGCGATGACCTCGTTGCGCGCATCCGCCACCTTCCTGTTGACCACTTCCGCGAAGACGGCGTTGACCAGCAGCGTCTCGTTCCAGGTGAACAGGCCGCGGCTCTTGACCTCGACCACAGGGACGACCTGGCCCGAGAACAGCCGGACGGTACGGTCCGTGAGGACTCCGGGTATCGAGACCCGGGAGACGAAGTCTTCGTCGTCCTTCTTCTTGGCCTGTCCGAGGAGCGCGTCCCGGAAGGTCCTGTAGACGAAGGAGACCGGCGGATACGAGAGCGTCTCGAGGAGTTGGGTGAGCTTCTTGGGATTGCGTGCGGCACCGGCCGCGATGTCGTGCACCTGTTCCGCGGTCATTTTGGGCTCGTCGATGATCGGCCGGGTCCAGTCCATGCCGACCGGCATCTCCGCCTCGAGGGCGTAGAGCGGCGTCGCGTCCGCGTTGAGTGTCCACGTCAGCTTGTCCGAGGCCCACGGGTTCTTGCTCAGGTAGGCGTGCAATTGCCTGGGGTCGTAGATGTTCGGCTGTTCCTCCCTCTCAGGCTGCCCGTCTGCTGCCGGAACGAAGTGGTGCGGCATCTGCTGACGGAAGCTGTCCCGGCGGGCCTCGGTCTGGAAGTCGAACCCGATGGTGCCGATCGCGTAGATCAACTGCTTCCCGGGAGTCGGCGGCGGGGCGGACGGGGCGGCACCGCCCCCGCTGGGCTGCCCGCCCGCGCCCCCGCAGGTACCGCCGCATCCGGCGCAGGACGGGCAGGCGCCGGTGTTCTCGGTGTAGGCGGCGGGTGCGGCGTAAGCCACAGGGGCCGCATAGGCGACAGGCGCGGCGGGTGCGGCGTAGACGGGAGGTGCCGCGTAAGCGGGGGGCGCAGTGGGGGCGGCGTAGACGGGGGGCGCGGCGGGAGCCGCGTAGGCCGAAGGTGCTGCGGGTCGGGCGTCCTGCGCCGCAGGCTGCACACCTGGCTGCATCGCCGCAGGCGTGGGCGGTACGGGCGGCGGCGGAGGGGGCGCGGGCCATGAGTCCGGGGGCGGGGGCACGGGAACCGGCGCCTCACCGGGGACCGGTGCCTGCGTCGGTGCGACCTGGGGGGCCGCGGTCTGCGGTGCGGGCGCCGCGGCCTCGGCGCCCGCAGGTGCCTGGGACATGGCTGCGGGCACGGCCTCGGACGGTTCCTCGGCGTGTGCGTGTACGGCGTGCGTGTCCATGACGATGGCTCTCTCTTTCTCTTCGGCGTGCGTCATCCTGGGAGCACCGGACGTCAGGCTTCCCTCCCCGCGGACCAGGGCGAACGCACCGGCGGCGTTCAGCCGGCCGCCGAGCAGCCGGCGGCACTCGGGTGAGTCGGCCGGGCCGCAGGGCGGACGGATCGCGGACTTGCGTACGGCGCGACCCGCGGCGAGCGGGTCGGCCTTGCGGCCTTCGGCCAGCTGCCGCGCGACCAGCAGAGCGACTACCCCGGTCACCGCCGGGGCGGCGAAGCTGCTGCCGGTCAGCGAGGCGACCGCGCCGCCGGGCGCGGCCCCCTGGATGTCCCGTCCGGGGGCCAGAACTCCGTTCAGCCGATACGCGCTGCCCCAGTTGTTGATGTCGAGCGGCGCTCCGGCGGCGTCGGCGGCCCCCACAGCGAGCACGGACGGCGTGGCAGCGGGGGCCTGCAGGCAGTCGCACCCGTCGTTCCCGACGGCCGCCACCACGAGCACGCCGCTGCGCTCGCACAACCGGAGCGCCCGCTCCAGCATGCTGTCCGGCGCCCCCTCGGGGGTCCGCTCCCCACCGCTGATGTTGATGACGTGGGCCCCCGCCTCCACGGCCTGTTCCACGGCCCGCGCCAGGTCCAGCTGTGGCACGCGCGTCACCCCCCGGCCGTCCGGGGACTCCCGGAACACCGGAAACAGCAGTCCCGTGCAGCGCGGCACGAGACCGGGCACCGGCGAGCCGGGCTGCCCGAAGAGCAGGCTCGTGACATGTGTGCCGTGCAGCGACATCGGCCCCGGACCGGCCGGGCCCGACACCAGAGTGGGCAGCCGGGTGAGGCTCGATCCCTCGAAGCAGGGGTGCGTCAGGTCCACCGGGCCGTCCAGGACCGCCACGCGCACGTCGGGGCTGCCGAGCAGCTCCTGCTCCCCAGCCATCCCGCGCACCACCGACCGGATGTCCATCTGAACCTCCGCATACCGCACTGTCTCGACGTGCACTGATCCGAACCGATGCGGACCGATGCGGTCCGGCCGTCGCCCGTGGCGCGCCGGGCCATGAGAAACGTGTCCCACAGGCGCGTTCCGGCGTCGTTCCCTCGTCCGGTGCAAGACGTTCGACGGCCGTCACGGAGGCGTTCGGAGGAGTGTCGCCACCCGTTGCAGAAACGTTCCTGCCTCGTGGTTGACGGCACACATGCAGCGTCGGGACGGGGCGGACCCCGTCATACCAGGGACCGACCCGCACGTCCCCGCCCGGTTGCAGCCGTATGTGCCCTTGTGCACAGTGAGAGACGTGTCGCGAGGAGCCCAACTCGAAATCCTGCGGCCCTTCCAAGCCACCTGTGGAGGGCGGCGCGTCGCCGTCTCCAACGCAGCTCAGCGACTGCTGGCCTTCCTGGCCCTGCACCGCGAGGGCACGCACCGACGTTCGGTGGCAGAGCAGTTGTGGCCCGACTGCACGCCCTGTCGGGCCGCCGCCAATCTACGGTCCGCGCTCTGCCAGAGCAGGAAGCTGGGCCAGGTGTCCGCTATCGACAGCGTCGATCACAGCCTCACGCTCGCGCCCGCCGTCGCGGTCGACTTCCACGAGGCGTGGGACGCGGCCGACCGCCTCGTGTCCGGCGACGGCAAACGCCCCGCATCGAGTGAAGGGGACCGCTTGGTGGCAGACCTGAGCCAGGTCCTGCTCCCCGGCTGGGACGACGAATGGCTGCTCATCGAACGTGAACGCTGGGACCAGCTGAGGCTGTACGCCCTGGAGGCTCTGGCCCAGCAGTTCCAGACCGAAGGCCGTCATCTGTCCGCGCTCCAGACGTCGCTCGCCGCCGTCTCCATCGACCCGTTCCGCGAGATCCCTCACCGGATCGCCGTCGAGGTCCACCTGGCCGAGGGCAACGTGGCCTGCGCGGTCAAGCGGTATCAGGACTACCGGCGGTTGCTGCAAATGGAGTTGAAGGTCGCCCCGTCCCCTCAGCTCACCCGTCTCGTCCGTGACCTGACGCGAACGTAGACGATCGGATGCCCGGGACAGACCTTCTGCAACACCCTTGGGTCAGCTCGACGCCCGGCCGCGAGGTGGGTGCCCAGCTCCGCCCCTGGACGGGCTCCTCGCCGGTGATCTTGAAGCCGAGCCGGAGGATCTGCGTCTGGCCGTTCTCGACCGTGCTGGAGAGGGGTTCCCCGGAAGTGGCGAAGCCGCCCCACGGATCCGGGGAGCCCTGCGGCCCGTCCTGGCTCCGCGTACCGGCGCCGGCGTCCGGGATCGCCGGGCTCTGGGGGACGGGCTGACTCCCGAAAGACGCTCCGCGAATCCACCATGGAGGGCCTCGACACCGCCGCCCGCAAGGGCAGGCGCGGCGGCCGGCCCCTGGTCATCACCGATGACGTGCTCCACACCGTGCTCCGGCGCCGCGCCGAAGACCGACGCTTCCTCGGCGCACCGGGGGCCGCGGCGGCCGCCCCCTCCCTCCCCCTGCCCCGCCACCGGGCGGGTGCAATTCCGTGGTTCCTGCCCGTGGCCCAGCCGATGAACGGACTATTCGACCGGGGTGGGGCGACCTCCTCGCGCGGTCTGCGTGGGCTGGTCCGCGCCCTCCGTCGTGTCGAGCCCGCTTTCTGCTCCCCAGTCCCACAGGGCTTGGAGGACCGGGCCGAGGCTGCGCCCGCGCAGGGTGAGCGCGTAGCGCACTCGCGGGGGCCAGCCCGGGCGGCGGTCGCGCTCGACGACTCCCGCCTCGCCCAGCTGTGCCAGGCGCTCGGAGAGCACCTTGTCCGACAACGTGGGGAGGGCCGCGCGTAGCTCGCTGTAGGACTGGTCGCCGCGTAGCAGCTCGCGGACCACCAGTGTCGTCCAACGTCCGTGAAGGGCCGCCAGCGTGATCTCCACCGGGCAGTCAGGAGAGGGCGCCCCGACGTTGGCGTGTGGCTCTTCGGGGAGCCCTGCCCGGTGACCAACGGTTCGGTGAGTCACGAGATCGCCTCCTAGCGTGTTGAGCGCCCCATTCTCTCCGCTACGGAAGGACGCGTGTCGATCATGCGAGAACTGGCCGACCGGCCCGAAGACGTGCCCGCGGTGTTCGCCGAACGGTTCAACAGTGGTGACGCCGCCGCGCTGGCGCAGGTGTACGAGGACGGCGCGGTGCTGGTCGAGCAGCCCGGAACGCCGGTGTCCGGCCCGGGCCTGCTCGCCGCCAACGGCCGTCTGCAGAACCTGGGAGTTCCCGTCTCGGTCCGTCCGCGGCACGTCTACCGCAATGGAGACCTGGCGCTGCTGATCGTGGACTGGAGCATCGAGGGGACCGACGGCAACGGCGTGGACGTGCACGTCGAGGGCACGGCCACCGATGTCGCCCGACGGGGGTCGGACGGCCTCTGGCGGTACGTCATCGACAACCCCTTCGGCCCCCGTGCGCAGCAGGTCGCGACCGCGGGCCCGACTGCTGCCGGTGGCGTGGGACGGTGACGCGACGCCCTTTCCCCGTGAGGGGTGGACGGGGTCTCGCCGGTGGCGGCCCCCGTACTGCCGGCGGCCGGCGTCGGGTCCTCGCCGTCCGTCCCGTCCGGATGACGGGCCCGGTCTCAGGACGGCCCCCATCCCCGCTTACCGTGCGTTCATGATCATTCATCAGAAAAGAGTGCGCAGGACACGTTCCGTGCTGCTCTGGGCCGCGCTGGCGGCTCTCTTCGGCTCCATGCTGTCGACGGCGCAGTCGGCCACGGCCGCTGTGGCGCAGTCCATCACCTCCCAGCCGTTCGCGGCCAATTCGGAGGGATACACGTGCTTCCGGATCCCCCAGCTCGTGCACACGGCGAAGGGGATCCTGACCATTGCCGAGGCCAGGGTCGACCACTGCGGCGACGCGGGTGACATCGACCTGGTGGCCAAGTGGTCCGCGGACGGCAAGACCTGGGGACCCCTCCAGTTGCTCCGCGGCGCTGACGACGACGGCGGTTACGGCAACCCGGTCCCCGTGGTGGTGGACGCCGCCGAGGGCCACGTCAACGTCCTCTACGCCCGCAATGACGTCGTCAAAGGCAAGCGCCAGGCGCGGGAGCTGCGTGTGATGCAGACCCTCGACGGCGGCAAGACCTGGAAGCCCAAGAAGCGGGTGCTGCCGAACCTGAAGGAGAGCGACTGGAAGTGGCTCTCGATCGGTCCCGGGAAGGCGGTGAAGCTGCCGTCGGGTCCGTTCGTCGTCTCGGGTGAGTACCGCCGGGAGGTCGTGACGAACGGCGTCACCCAGTCCTACAGCGGTGCCGTCTTCTACCACAGCGACAACGGCCTGGACTGGAGGGTCGGCGCCCGCTCGGAGGTCCCGGAGGGCCAGGCCGCGCCCACCGAGCCGTCCACGACCGTGCTGAACGACGGCCGGATCTACGTCAATGCGCGTTCCACGCAGGCATGCGGTGTCCGGGACCGCCGCCTGGACGCCACGATATCCGCCTCGCAGATCGTCGACCCGAACACCCGGATCGCGTTCGCGCCGGTGGAGAAGCTGGAGGGCCCGCCGGTCTCCGGATCACTGCTGACGCTTCCCGACGGACGCGTGCTGTACTCCGCGCCGACCCGTCAGGGCGGCGAGTCCAACGACCGCTTCAGGCTCGCCGTGCGCACCGCTCCCGTTCCCGGCAGCGGGGTGCGGCCGATCTGGCCCGCGACCGGCGCCGTGATCCACGCCGGGCCCCGGAACGAGGAGTTGCGGGCGGGCTACTCCGACATGGCGCAGCTGCCGAACGGGGTCGTCGGCATGCTGTACGAGACGGCCAACGGAAGCCCGCACGGTTTCGTCAACTTCACCACCTTCACCCCCCAGGCCCTCGGCGCGGCGCAGGAGGACCTGCGGGGCTGGTACACGATGGACTACAGCGCCAACTCGAACAACGCCATGGTCCAGGGCGGCGCCCAACTGGGCACGGTCGCGGCCACGGCCAAGTCCGGCAAGACCATGCTCTTCGACGGCGTGGACGACGTGGTCCGCGTGTCCTGCGACAACTCGCTGCGGCTCGGCAAGGACGACTTCACGGTCGCCGGCTGGGTCAAGTACGGCGCGTCGACGGTGGAGCGTCCGATCGTCGTCGGCTACGAGCAGGACGGCGCCGCTTCGTCCTTCAAGCTCACCGCGCGACCCGACGGGTCGATCAAGGGTGCGATCAAGGGCCGGATCATCGTGGACGACGTCGATGCGGAGGGCAAACCCATCAAGGCACTGCGGGACGTCGTCCAGGAGGTGACCACGGCCACCGGGCTGGACGACGACCGCTGGCACCACGTGGTCCTCCAGCGCCAGGGCGCCGCGCTCATGCTGTCCGCGGACGGCGGGGCGAAGACCACGACGACCGCCGGGACCCAGCTGCCCGGGAAGACGGGAGAGAAGCTGAAGCCGGTCTCCGGCCTGCTGCTCGACCTCCGGGTCTCGCCTCAGGAGGACGTCCTGGCCCCCGATCCCGATGACGCCCCCTTCAGCCTCCGGCTCGGCTCGGACCGCGACTACAAGGTCCACTTCGCCGGGGCCATGGACGAGTTCCAGTTGTACCGCAAGGTCTTGGGCCAGACGGAGTTGGACCTGCTCCGGTCCGGTGAGTACGTGACGGACAAGGAGCTGATCAGGCTCTCCTTCAACTCCGTCTGGAACCTGTAGCCCGAGTCACCGGCCCGGACTCGTCGTCGGGTCCGGGCCCGATCTGCTGCGCAGAGTGACGCCCGCCACCAGAACGAGCACCCCGTATCCCCGTCACACCAGCACTGTTCTTGATCACTTCGGCGTCGCGGGGGGATACGGTGGCGTCCTTCATGTACCAACCACCCTTTGATGAAAGGCTACTTGTGAGCACGCGTGACGAATCGCAACCTGCGCCGACCTCTCCGTCCGGGGACCTCGAGGGGCTGCTGGTCACCGCAGCGGATCTGGTCGGCGCAGGCCTCGACGACTTCACCGAGTTGGCGTCGCCCTCGTCCGACGAGGACCCGCCGCCGATGACCGGTCCGACCCCGGAGCTCACGGCCCTGCTGAACAGGGCGTTCAACGACAAGGCCGCGAGGGAGGTCAGGACCTCGTTCATGAACGCCGACTCCTCGATCGTCGTCGACGAGGGGGTCTCGGAGCGGGCAACGGGGGCGGCCGTGGCCTGGATGGCCGACATGCGGCAGGTGTACGCCCAGTGCGCCGCTTGGACGATGAACGTCGGCGATCAGGAGATCACCGTCCAGGTGGTGAACCCTGCCGACGATCCGAGCGAGCCGCTCGAGGTGGAGCAGCGGTTCGGTGACGAGGCCCTGATGCGCACGATGCTCGCCGGTCCGGCCGGGCAGCAGGCCCAGATCACCACTCTGCTGGTGCGCCACGGCGACCGGGCCCTGGAACTGACGTTCCGCAGCTTGGCGGGCGAACCCGATGGCCCCGAGGCGGCCCGCGTCGCCACCGCGATGTCGAAGTTCCTCGAGCTGGCTCCGGCAAAGCTCCTGGGTCTTCCGCCCCGCTAGAGTCCCACGGCCGAAGCAAGCGTTGGGGACGGCTACTCCTGTCCGGGGCGGTGGCCGGCCGGCCGGCGGGACGGTCGATGAGGGCCGGGGCGAGCTTGCGGGCAGTCCGCACGCGGACCCCGGTCCCGCCCGCCCACTCGCTCGCTCTCGTGAACCATCAGCCACGCAATGCGGTGGGACGCCCCGCCGCCCCACCCCCGGCCACGAGGCTGGACCAGCCGGAAACTCGGGCGCCAGAGGCTGCCCACCCGGCTGGGCGCCGGCTTTCACCAGGAGAAAGGATCAAGCGATCCCGCGCCGGGACTCGACCGCAATGACTCCCGAGCGTGTCCCGGGCAGCGGTGTCCGCTACGAGTACGACGTGCCGGGGCACCGCACCGTCAAGCAGCGGCTGGACTCCGACGGCGAAACGGTCGTGGAGCAGGTCGACTTCGCGTGGGGCGGGACCACGCGGTGCGAGCAGACCACCCGTGCGACGGGCTCGGCACACGCGATCACGCTGACGTGGGACTGGGAGCTCGATCCGCTCGGGCTGACCCCGTACAAGGTGCTGTACCACGGGGCGCCGGAGTGGAAGGGGGAACGAGTTCTCGCTCGACCCGGACATCAACACGACACGCCGGCTGCACTCCGGACCTGCGGGCAACCTGCCCGAGCACTTCGTGAACACACCGGAGGCGTCGAGCTCCTCAAGAAGCACCTCCAGGCGCTACAAGGGCGAGCGATCATGGAACACTTCAGTGGCAGGTTCCAGGCCGGGGACGTGGACGGACGAAGGGGAAAGGGTGGCGACACTGTCGGATGAGAGGCCCGCGGCGTCGGAGAGCTCGCTCGCCCGGGAGGTCTTCGGGCCCCTCGGCGGGATCATCGAATGTGCCGCCGCCCTGGGGGAACGGCCGGTCGGTCGGTTCACGGCGGAACGGAGCGGCGAGCTCGACGGGATCCTGGCCGGCGTGCAGGGCATCGGCTCCTTCCACCCCGAAACCATGGCGATCCTCGACCAGCTGGGCTACCTGCGCGCGCACGAGGTGCCCCCCACCTCCCTGCTGCTGTGGTCCGGCGGCATCGAGGCGTTCTCGCCGGACCTGGGCGGGGACGAGGCCGTGGGACGCATGGCCCGGATGGGATGCGACCTGCAGCTCACGCATCTGCTGCAGGCGCTGGTCGGCACGGCCTCGTTCCGGGCCGACGACCCGGAGAGGACCCCGGCGCGGATCGTCGACGTCCTCACGGCCGCCGCCCGCCTGGCCGCGCCGGCGCACGAACGCACCGTGCGCGAGGTGTTCCTGATGTGGCGGACGGCGTTCCTCCCGGGTGTGCTCATGCCGTCCTCGGCCTCGCCCGAGGCAGTCAAGGGCGGCTTCAGGCGGTACGCGCACCTGCTCGAGACGGCCCTGGACACTCCGCGCCCCTGACCCCCGCGGCGCCACCGACCCGGATCGCCCGGCGCCGCGGCGGAGCCGTCGGTCGTCCGCTGACCACCTTGGCTCGGCTCCACACCGTCGGCCTGACCCGGGAGTTCGACATGCGAGGCACGAGTCCCGTGCAGAAGTACGACGGCATACCCGAGACGGAGCCTGTCGCAGGCCGGGGCGTCGCAGGCCGGCACCGCCAACCACTCCCCTCGCCGGGCCTGGAACATCACCTCCCGCTCGTGGCCGAGTTCGAGGAGCAGCGTCCATGGCCCCGCACCCTGACCCCCGCCTCCGACACGACCCCGAATCCGTCCGCGGTCACCGCGCAGAGGCCGGTGACGGCCCCGTCGACTTCCTCGATCGTCGCGAACGTGCCCACGTTCCGCCGCGTGACGGGTCCTTCATCGAAGCACGCGCTGTCATCCGCACGGTGTTCTTCGTGAGGGCGGAGGTGTGCTCGACCGGCGTGTGATGAGGACGGTGGTCGCAGGTCGCCGCGGCGGAGGCCGGTGGTCAGAACGGCCGGGTCGGGGCCGGTGCGAACCCCACGTCTGCAGTGAGGAGGATCGCTGCCGCTCCTCAACCGTGGTGAGCGGCACCTCGAACAGCCTGAAGCCCGCCTTGGCGGCGACGGCGACGCAGGCTGCGTTCTCCGCCTCCCGTTCCAGGGTCACCTGCTCAGCGCCCAGCTGCTCGAAGGCGTACGAGGCCATCACTCGCACCGCCACCCCCTGGCCACGGTGCGCCGGACCCACGGCGCATCCGAGCTCCACGGCTGCGCCCTCCGCCCGCAGCTGTGCGCTCCGGGCCAGGCGTGCGCGTGCGGCCGCTCCGTCGAAGGGCGAGGCCGAGGCGTGACTGGCGAGGTTGCTGCTGCCTGCCCGCTCACCCCATCTCAACCCCGCCGAAGGCGTGCGGGCGCGCTACCGACTCGAACGTCCTCGGTACCGGCCGCCGATTCCATCTGCCGGCGCGCACCGCAGCAGCTGCTCCTCGCCGCGCGACGCGCGCGGCTCGCGGAGTCGCGCCGTCCGCCGGGGCTGACGGCGGCGAAAAATCGTCGGAAAGGTGGATCCACGGCCCGGCGGATTTCATCTTGCAGGTGTCTGCGGGCGATCGTGTGCGTTCGCTCTACTGGCCGTTGCGAGAGGGGTCACCGAGTGGCCGGAGCATTCCGTTTCGAGATACTGGGCGCCGTGCGCGCGTACCGGGGGGACGTCGAGCTGCGGGTGGGACCACCGCAGCAGCAGGCGCTGTTGTCGCTCCTGCTGCTCCGTGCCAACCAGCCGGTCTCCATGGCGCAGATCATCGGGGCGCTGTGGGGGGACGCGCCGCCCGCCCGGGCGGTGACCACCGTCCGTACCTACGTCTGGCGGCTGCGGAAGCTGCTGGAGCCGGAGGGCGCCGCGCCGACCGTCCTGGAGCTGGCCGGCGACGGCTACCGGCTGGCGGTGCCCGACGGGGCGCTGGACCTGTGCCGGGCCGAGGGGCTGGCGGCCGCGGCCGCGCGCGCCACGGCCGGTGATCGGACGGCGGAGGGCGCGCGGTTGCTCGCGCAGGCGCTGGACCTCTGGCAGGCGGAGCCGCTGGCGGGGGTGCCGGGGCCGTTCGCGGAGCGGCAGCGCGTCCGGCTGGACGAGTTGCGGCTGACCTTGTGCGAGGAGCACTTCGAGCTCGCCCTGGCGCTGGGCGGGGAACGCTCGGCCATACCGGATCTGGTCGAACTGACCGAGGCGCATCCTCTGCGGGAGCGTCCCCACGGCCTGCTGATGCGCGCGCTCCACAAGGCGGGGCGTCAGGCCGATGCCCTGGCGGTGTTCGGCCGGGTGCGGGACCTGCTGATCGAGGAGCAGGGCATCGAGCCCGGTCCGGAACTGACCGAGGTGCACCGTCGTATCCTCATGGGCGATCCCGTACCGACCAGGGCGGGCCTGACGCGATCGGTGGCGTCGTTACCGCCGGCGGGTCGGATGGGCACCGACGGCACCGAGGGCCCGGGCCGGCCGCAGGACGAAGACGCCGTGGACGGCTCGCGCGGGGTTCCGCCCGAAGGGGCGGCGTCCTCGAGCACACCGCCCACGCCCGCCCAGCTCCCTTATGACGCACCGGACTTCGTAGGGCGACGCGATCAGGTGGACGTCTGGCACGCGTTACTCGCCGAACCCGTGCGCCGGACGCCGATCGTGCTGGCCGCCGCGGGGATGGGGGGCGTCGGCAAGACCTGCCTCGCCCTGCACGTCGCCCATCGGGCCCGTGCCCACTACCCCGACGGCCAGCTCCATGCCGACCTGCGGGGCACCGGGCCCGATCCGGCGAAACCGGGCTTCGTCCTGGCCGGGTTCCTGGCTGCGCTGGGCGTGCCGGAGGACGAGGTGCCCGACGGCGTCGAGGACCGCGGCAGGCTGTTCCGGTCCCTGGTCGACGGGCGGCGGATGCTGATCGTCCTGGACAACGTCCGGGATGCCGATCAGGTCCGCGAGCTGATCCCGGGTTCATCGAGCTGCGCGGTCGTCCTCACCGGCAGATCGCCCGTGTTCGACCTGCCGGTGACGTCGCAGCTCCTGCTGGAGCCGTTCGGCACTGACGAGGCGCTGGAGCTGGTCGGTGCGATCATCGGCCGCGAACGCCTGGCCGCGCAGCGGGAGGATGCCCTGAGGCTGGTCGAGGCCTGTGGTCAGCTGCCGCTCGCGGTGCGGATCGTGGCGGCCCGGCTGTCGGCGCGGCCCTCGTGGACGGCGGCGACGCTGACCGCGCGCCTGGCGGACGAGCAGCGGCGCATCGCCGAGCTGAGGATCGGCACGCTGGCCATCGACGCCGTCTTCGAACTGGGCTACCAGCAGCTCACCGTGGCCCAGGCGCGGGCGTTCCGGTTGGTCGCGCTGGCCGGTGCGGCGGACATCGGGGTGCCGGCGGCGGCTGCGGTGTTGGGCGTCGACGAGTCGACGGCGGAGGGCCTGCTGGAGTCGCTGACCGATGCCGCGATGGTGGAGTCCACGAAGCCCGGCCGCTACGGCTACCACGAACTGGTGAGGGTGTTCGCCCGGCAGCGTGCGGAGTCGCATGACGCCGGGGAGGCGGGGGAAGCCTGTGGCAGACTGCTGGACTTCCTGCTGGCGACGGCCTCCAGCGCGTTCCCGCACGCTATTCCCGGAGACGCGGTGGCGAAGGCGTTCGGCCCGCCGAGATCGGCCGGTCTGGAGTTCGACGACGTGCACGCCGCCCGTGCCTGGGTGGTCGCCGAGATCGACGGGCTGGTGGCGGCCGCCCTGGGCGCCGTCACCCTGCGCCTGCCGGGAACGGCCGAGGACCGGCTCGGCAGCGCGGTCGACATGCTGCTCGCGGTCAGCCCGTTCACCCCCGCCGTCTGGTACGAGCGGATGGCGCCCGTGGCTCTGGCGCTGACCGAGGCCGCAGAACTGACCGGCTGCCGGAGGACCATCGGGCGGGCACGGATGCTCTGCGGGGGCATCGCGCTGCGCGCGGACAGGATCGAGGACGCGGGGCGGCACGCCGGGCTGTCCGCCGAGGCGGCCCGTGAAGCGGGAGACGTCTACACGCTGCGTCAGGCCCTCAACGACCTGGGTCTGGTGGCGCAGTTCCTGCGCCGTTTCGAGGAGGCGGCGGTCTGCTACGACGAGGCGATCGCCCTGGCCCACACCTTGGGCCACCGCTCCGGCGCGGCGGTGACGTCCGTCAACGCGGCGCTGGCCCGGGTGCGCAGCGGGCGGCCCGAGGAGGCGGTCTCCGCCTGTGAGCGCGCGCTGTCGCTGATGCGCGAGTTGGACGACCGCGTCGGCGCCGCCTACGCCCTCTACGTGCTCGGCCTGGCCCTGCACGGACTGGGCCGCTTCGAGGAGGCGGTGGTCCGGTACGGGGAGGCCCTGACGGTGTGCCGGGCGGCCGGGCTGCGGGACCGGGAGGCGCAGGTGCTGTACCAGCTGGCGGAGACCCTGCGGCGTACCGGGCGGGTGCCGGAGGCGGTGGAGCACGCGGCCGCGGCGGTCGAGCGCTGCGAGGAGGCGTGCTCGGACCGGGACCGGGCGCATGCGTCGGTCGCCATGGGGCGGGCCCTGGCGGACCTGGGCGAGACCCGCCGGGCCCGGGAGCAGTTGGAGCAGGCCCACGGTGTCTTCACCCGCCTCGGGCTGCCGGACGCGGCCGATGTGTCGGAGCTGCTGGTCGGACTGGACTGACCGTGGTTCCCGTTACGGGGGACGGGGATCTCGGGCGTGGGGGTGGCCGCCCGGGCGTCGGGTGTGCCCGCTCTGCCGGACGGCCGTCCATCAGCGGGGGATCACATCTGCACGGCCGGCGGCTTGAAGTCCGATCCGGTGTTGTTGACGTTGGACACGACGGTGTCGTGCTCGTCCGCCTGTATGCGGGTGGGTGCGGGGCCGGCGGGGCCGAGTCCGGCCGTGCCCAGGGCGGCCGCGGCGAGCAGCGTCAGGCCGAGTGCCGCACAGGCGCGGGAGAGCTTGGACATGAGGGTCCTCCTTGACGTTCGCCACCGGCGGTCCGCCGGTGGTGGGTGCGGGGTGGTGGAGTGCTGCCGGCGGATCGCGTCAGCAGCACAGAGGGATGTCGAGTTCGAGCAGGGCGCTCTGGAGCACGGTCGGTGCGCCGTGGAGCTCCGCCGTCGGTGCGAGGGTGAGTGGGGCGGGGCACAGCGCCAGCAGCAGGGCCAGGACCACCGCGCGGGCGGCGCGGTGGGACAGCGGGCCGGTGAGGGCTCCGCGGGGGGTGTGGACACCGGTGGGGCGGCTGGCGGCGTACGACATACGGAGCGCTGCTTTCTCGTCGGAGGCATGAACCGGGGAAGAGACTCGTGAGGGGGTTGTCGCCCCGTCCCGGCCCTGTCCTCTCCGACGTTAGACGCCGGCGATCAACAGAGGATCAGTAGCCGATCTACGTCCGTGCCGGGCCGTGTCGATCGGCAGGCCCGGTGGCGGACGCCCCGTTGGCGACCGGTCCGCCCGCGGCCGGGAGCAGGCTGCTGCGCTGGCCTAGGCAGCGCAGGCTCTGTCGGTAGGCCCACACGGCCCGCTCGGTGCGCCCGGAGCGCTCCAGCAGCTCGCCGAGGTCGTTCCACGCGGAAGCCGCCTGCCGGTCGGCCTCGGAAGCCTCCAGCAGGAGCGCGGCCCGCTCGCAGCCGGCCTCGGCCGCCGCCGCGTCGCCGAGCTGCAGTTGGGCGCCCGCCAGCACCAGGAGGGTGCGTGCCGTCTCCAGCCGGTGCCCGGAGCCCAGCAGTTCCAGCGCCCGCCGGGCGTGCCGTTCGGCCTGGCGGGCGTCGGACTCCAGCAGGCAGGCGCGGGCGAGCGAGGTCTCGCAGTAGGCGAGGTCGACGGTGCTGCCGTGATCGGCGAGGGCCTCGGCGCTGCGTGTCAGCTGCGCCTTGGCCTCCGCGAGGTCGCCGGTCTCCGACTGCATGAGGACCGAGGCGTAGGCGTTGCGCAGCCGGGACAGGGCGCGGGCGTCGTCTCCCTCGGAGTAGATGGCCAAGGCGCGTTCCAGCAGCAGCAGGGCGTCGGCGGACGCGCCGTTGCGGTGCGCCACCACTCCGGCGTTCCAGTACGCGGCGCCCAGCGCCTTGCGGTCGCTGATCCCCTCCGCCTCCTCGATGGCGGTCCGGGCCAGGGCGGCGGCACGGTGCAGATCGCCCCGTTCGCAGTGCAGT
Organism: Streptomyces sp. NPDC029014; assembly: GCF_055564695.1. Classification (NCBI taxonomy): domain Bacteria; kingdom Bacillati; phylum Actinomycetota; class Actinomycetes; order Kitasatosporales; family Streptomycetaceae; genus Streptomyces; species Streptomyces sp. NPDC029014. The sequence continues at coordinate 7,303 of NZ_JBVHVT010000090.1, read as the reverse complement.
CCGACGAGCGTGGCCAGCAGTTCCACGCCCAGCACGGTCGAGGTGAGCCGGAGCTTGCGGGCCTCCTCCAGGGTGCTGGTGGCCAGGTCGACCGCGTGGGCCAGATCGCCCATCTCGCGGTGGCAGCGGCACAGTGCCACCGCGACCGCGAGCCGCGGAACCAGGGACTGGCCGTGCCCGACGTGGTCGAGCAGCGCCCGGTAGCGCTCGGCGGCCTCCTCCAGCCGGCCGTCGTGTTCCAGAGCCTGGGCCACTCCGTATTCGGCGGAGAGCCGGACGGCGTCCTTCCCTCCCGCGGCTGCCGCGTCGCGGACGGAGGAGAAGGTGTCCAGGGCGGTCTTCGGGTCGCCGTTGCGCAGGCTGATCTCCGCGTAACGCAGCTCGATCTGGAGGGTGTCGGGCTGTTCGTTCGCCACCAGTTCCAGCAGGTGCTCGGGCGGGCAGCCGAGTCGGGCGGCGATCTGCTCCAGGACTTCCGTGGAGGGGGTCCGCTTGCCGGCTTCCAGCAACGAGATGTAGCTGGGGGAGAGCTCCTGGCCGGCCAGGTCCATCTGCGACAGCCCTGCCGCCCGGCGCAGCTGGCGGATCCGTGACCCCAGAGCCTGCGGTTCCGCCATGGCGGCCACCCCCTTTTGATTGTGACTGACTACGGGACAGAGCGAGTGAATATACTCGGTCAAGCCCAGGTCGGACCAGGTCGGAGCGGGTCGTGTGTCAGTCGGCCGGCCCGGCGGGAGCCGGCGGTTCGGGGCGGCGGGCGACGGGGCGGCTCCGAGGTGGTCCGCTCGGTGCGGGTCCGGCCCGGCCCGTCACGCGCCCCGTTCAGTCGGGCCGGTCGAACGGGCACGTCCAGTGCGGCGGGACCGCGCGCCCGGAGTACTGCCGTGCTTCGGAGATCTCGCCGTGCTCGGCGAGCATGGGGTTGACGTGGCCCTGGAGCGCCTCTTCCTTGCTGCGTATCTTCGTCTGCATGCCCTGGTAGACGCCGGTGCGTTTCAGCTCGGCGAACTGCCGGTGGGAGTTGAAGACGAGGGTGGGATGGGCGAAGCGCCGTGAGATGCGCGACGCGCGGCGGTGCAGGCCTATGACGAAGAACGGGTGGCCGCCGAAGCTGAACCCGAACCGGGGGCTGCGCGGATCGTTCGAGACGTCGGGGGCCCACGGGTTCTCGGCGCGGTCCGCCCGGTGGAGGGCGCCCAGCTGCTGCCACAGCAACCGCTCGAACGTCTCCTCGTCCGCCGGATCGGACTCCGTGAAGATCGCGGCGAAGGAATGGAAGCGTCCGGAGCTCGTCAGCCGGCCGGTGACGAACCGCCCGAGGTCCGTGCAGAGCCGGTCCAGGCCTTCTCGGTCGCCCAGGGCCCCGTAGACACCGGTCTCCAGTTCACCTCGGTGGAGCGCCGCCCGTGCTCCCAGGCAGGTGAACGTGTCGGCGCGCAGCCAGGTCGTGAAGCGCTCGGCCACGGCCTCGGCGCGCTCACGGCCCTGCGTGTCCTGCGTCATCGCCCGCTCCACCCCCGGTCGGCGAGCGCCCGCAGCACCGTTTCCCGGCGGCGGCGCCGCTCCTCGCGCAGGGGGCCGTCGTCCATGCGGACGAACTCCGCCCGCACGGTGAGCGAGAGGTGTCCGGCGGGCACCCGTCCGCCCTGCAGCAGGTCCTTCACGGCGACCCGCCGGTGTTCGGTGCCGCCGGCCTCGGCGACCACCTGCAGGACCTCGCCGGCCGACACGGCCTCCGGCACCACGACGGTCACGTTGAACGCGGGCGGGGGAAGCGGAGCCGGTAGCCGCACGGTCGCCGGGACCGGTGGGCGGCCGCCCAGCGCGTCGAGGTCAAGCTCGGCGCAGAAGAGCCGCTCCCCCGCCGCGTCGATCAGGGCCGCGGTCCGTTCGGACAGCAGTCCCGCCCGGCCCACCGCGGTGCCCCGTATGCGGACGGCGAACGAGGCGCCGGCCGCGAACTCCGCGTGGGGACGGGGGGTCAGCTCGAACGCTGCCCGGCCGGCCGCGGCGGCCACGGTCCGCAGGAGGCCGTTCAGGTCGGCGAAGCCCACGGTCCGCGGTCGGGGTTCGACCAGCGACGCGGGTGCGGCGGATCCGCTCAGGACGACGGCGAACCGCCAGGACTCGTCGCCGTACGCGGTCGACAGCGGGACCTGGCCGAGTTCGAAGAGGTGGGCCGCTCCCGTGTGCCGCAGGGACCGGCCCGCGACGCCGAGCAGGCCCGGAAGCAGGGAGCCGCGCACCCGCATGTCGCGCAACCCGGCCCGGCCGTGCACGGTGATGGGCTCGGCCCCGGGTGGCGTACCGACCGTGGAAAGGGGTTCCGAGGCACGCAGCAGCACCGGGGAGACGACCTGCTGCAGTCCCCGCCGCAGGGCGGCGGCGGCGAGGCCGCCCCGCAGCTGGCGCGCCCGGTCCGGCCACGGGCCCGTGGCCGAAGGAGGCAGGCGGCGCGGCAGCGTCCGGTATCCGCGGACGCGGGCGGCCTCGCCGGCCAGTGCGGGAACACAGTCCAGGTCCGGGCGCGCGGCGGGCACCGTGACGTGCAGCGCGCTGCCTTCCCCGGGGGTCGCCACTGCCGTTCCGCCGGCGGCCAGGAGGGAGGTCAGCGTCGCGAGGTCGGTGTCCGGGTCGAGCAGTCGGCGCAGTTCGTCGGCGTCGGGGCGCAGGACGCGCGGGCCGGGTGCCGCCGCGCCGACCCGGCCGGCCGCCGTGACGGTGCCGCCCGCCCAGTCGGTGACGAGTCGGACCAGGCGGGCCACCGCGCGGTCGCAGGCCTGCGGGTCGTGCCCTCGTACGGCGGGGGCTTTTTCGTCCGTGTCCGTGTCCGGCTCCGGGCCGGTCCCTGGCCGGGACTCGGGCCGGGACTCGGGCCGGGACTCGGGCCGGGACTCGGGCCGGGACTCGGGCCGGGACTCGGGCCGGGACTCGGGCCGGGACTCGGGCCGGGGCTCGGGGTGCGCCGCCGCCGGGTCGAGCCACCATGCCCACACCAGCGTCTCGCGGCCGTCGGCGGGAACGGCTGCCGGCGCGGTGTCCCGCCCGAGGACGGCCACGGTCCGCTCGCCCGCCGACAGCACCCAGACGTCGGGGGGCGGTGACGGTGTGCTCGGGTCGTCGTGGGCTGCGGGTCCGGCGGGGCTCGCGGCACGCAGCCGCAGGCCGGTGAGGTCGAGCGCCCGGGCGTCGGTCGAACCGAGGGGCTGACCCGTTTCGAGCGCGACGTACGCAGCCAGGTCGGCCACCGTCCCCGTGAGCCGCACGCCTGCCGCGCGCAGCCGGTCCGCTGCCGCGTCGGGCAGGCGGACCGCGTCCGGGATCCGCACGACGGCTGCCGCCACCCGGCCGGGGATGCCCTCGTCCGCCGTCAGGGCGAGGCCGTTCGGCAGGACCGACAGGCGGAGCGGTGCGATGGGCCCGTCTCCGTTGCGGGCCCGGACCTCGGCTGCCAGGCCGCGTACGGAGCCGAGGTGGGCGAGCTCGGGCGGGGGTACGACCTCCACCGCGCGGTCGGCGTCCAGGACGGCGCGTGCGCCGCTCTCGTGGAGACCGTCCAGCAGCGCCGTACGGTCGAGGTGGCCGCCGCATTCCTGTTCCAGCCAGGCGAGGGGGATCTTCACAGTGGGTCGGTTCCTTTCTCCGGCAGCCCCAGCGGCAGGTAGGCGTGGTCGAACTGCTCCAGCAGGCGCACATCGTTGACGAGCAGTTCCCGGATGTCGGTCAGCGCGTGGGTGAGCCTCAGCAGGCGCTCGACGGAGCAGCCGAAGCTCAACCCCACGACCGTGCGGGGGTCGTGGCCTCCGGCGGTGAGCACCCGGTCGCGGAGGATGCCGCCGGCGCCGATCTCGACGTGCCCGCGGCCCTCGCACTCGTCACAGCCGGGGCCGCAGCGCGGGCATGCCACGTCCACGGCGAACCCCGGCGAGGCGAAGGGATAGTCGCCGCGGCGCACGCGCCATGGATGTCCCTGTCCGAACAGGCCGGACACCAGGCGGTCGAAGAGTCCCATGAGGTCGGGCAGGCCCGCGTCGGGCTGGACCACGAGTCCGTCGATCTGGGTGAACTGGGAGCCGGAGTAGGGGGAGGAGAGTTCGTTGCGGAAGCAGGTGCCCACGAGCAGGGTCCGCAGCGGTGCGGGGGCGGCGGCCCGCATGGCCTGCGGGCCGCCGGAGGACGCGTGGGTGCGCAGGACCAGGTCCGGTGCGGGGTAGAAGCTCAGGCGGGTGCGGGTCGGATGGTCCTGCGGGTAGCCGAGCACGTCGAAGTTGTCGCGGACGGTCTCCAGCAGGGGCAGGTCGACGATGTCGAAGCCGAGCGGTACGAACAGGTCCCCGATCCGGTCCACGAGCGCCGCCACCGGATGGGGGCGCCCGGTGTGCGGTCCGGCGGTCGGCAGCCCGGGATCGCAGCGGGCGTCGGCCACCGCCGGTGTCAGGACGAGGGGCGCCGGTTCGTCCGACACCGTCAGCCCGCCTTGCGGTAGACGCCGATGTGGTTCTCCGAGTAGGTGTCGTAGGGGACGTTGTCCCAGTCGCCCCAGCGTTCGCTGAGTTCCAGTCCGGCGATCCTGGCCATGAGGTCGAGCTCCGAGGGCCACGTGTAGCGCAGGAAGGCCGGGTAGAGCTTGATGCCGTCCTCCCGGATCTCGATGTGGTTCTCCTTGATGTGCTGGGTGGCCCGGTCGAAGGTGTCGGCCTCGATGCGCACGTGGTCGAGCCCGACGTCGTACACGTGGGCCCGACCGTTGAAGCGGAAGCGCGTCGGGTCCGGTACGAACGTCTCGACGACGAAGAGCCCGCCGGGCTCCAGGTGGGCGGCCACCGACTCGAAGCACTGGATCTGCTCTTCCTGGGTCTGCAGCGCGTACAGCGAGTTGAGCAGCAGGAAGATGAGGGAGTAGCGGCGCTCGGACGTGAAGTCGGCGATGTTGCCGATGGACACCTCGATGGACTCGCCGCCGGGCTTGGTGCGCATCACGTCGACGATCTCCGGGGACGCGTCGAGCCCGTCGAGGGGCACGCCGCGCTGCGCGAGCGGGAGGGCGACCCGGCCGGTCCCGATGGCGAGTTCGAGTGCGCGGCCGCCGCCGACGCGCTGGGCGAGGAACTCGACGGCGCCCTCGGGCTGCGGCCAGTCGATGTGGTCGTACACGTTCTTCCAGCGGGGGCCGTACGTTTCGGGCTGCCAGTCGGTCATGGTTCGGGCCTTTCTCGCGGTCTGTCGTGGGCAGGGTGTGGGCGGGCGTGCGCGGTCGCGCCCTGCCGTGAGCCGGCGTGGGCGGGGCGGGGTGGGGGTCGTCGTGCGGGGGAGGGGAGGTCGGGTGATCAGGAGCCGAGGACGCTCAGTTCGTGGTGGGCGAGGAGCAGGCGGTCCTCGACCTCGTCGGCGTGCGCGCCGGTGGCCATGACGTAGCCGACCCGGCCGTAGAGGTCGTCCGGAGGGGGCGTCACCGTCTCCCCGCGCGGGCGCAGCTCCCGGATTTCGTGGATCCAGGGGCGGGCGCGCAGCGTGGCGGCTTCGGCCAGGCCGTCGAAGCGTTGGCGGGCCCGGGGGTAGAGGAAGCGGATGCCTGCCGAGCGGTCCTCGCTGGACGCGGTGTGCGGCGGGCGGCCCAGGGCGGCGGCGGCGAGGAGGGAGCCGAGCCGCACGCCGCGGGCCAGTTCGACGATGCGGGAGGCGATGTCGCCGCCCGGTCGGGCGTTCAGCTCGATGATGCGCGGTCCCGCCGGGGTCATCTTGACCTCGACGTGGGCGACGGTGCGGTCGATGCCGGCGGCGAGGACGCTGCGGCAGGCGAGGTCGAAGCCCTCGGTCATCTCGGCCCGGCCCAGGGTGCCGTGTCCGGTGATGAAACCCGCCTCGACGGGATAGGGGTCGTACGCCCAGATCTTGCGCGCCCAGGAGACGGGGGTGGCCGTGCCGTCGTGCACGAGGCAGTCGACGTCGAACTCGAAGCCTTCCAGGAATTCCTCGACGAGGATTCCCTCGCTTTCGAGGCCCATCTTGTCCGCGTGGAGTGCCGCGTGGAAAGCGGGGTCGAATTGGGATTCCTCGTCGACCCGGCGCACCCCGGCGCTACCGGACAGGCCCCGCGGTTTGACGATCAGCGGGTACCCGATGTCGCGGGCGGCCCGCCGCGCCGTGTCGAGGTCGTGCACGAGGAGGGAACGGGTCGGCGAGATGCCGGTGTCGTTCAGCAGGGTCCGCTGGCGGTGCTTGTCGCGTGCCAGCTCGGCCGCCGCCACCGGCACGCCGGGCAGCCCCAGGCTCCGGGCGAGTCGGGCCGCCGTGACGACCATGGTCTCCTCGTAGGTGACCACGGCCGCGACCCGGCGCCGGCCCACGAGGGCCTTCGCGGCCCTCAGCGCGATCCCGTCGGTGTCGCCGGCTTCGGAGGCGTCGAAGACCTCGGCGGCCTGGACCCAGTGCCGCTGCCAGGTCACCGGTTCGGGATTGAGTAGTACCAGGTCGGCTTCCGCGGCCATCTGGGCCAGCAGGCGCTCGTGGCCGGCGCGGTAGCCGGACCCCACGACGAGCAGCGTTTCGCGGCTGCCCGCACGGTCGTGTGTCACGTGTCTTCCTCTCGGTCCGGTCGGGTTCCGCAGTCTCCGAACGGGGCGGGGCAAAACAGAGTCAATTATCTACATGACTTGCTGTCAAGTTGAGTCAGTAAACTGAGTCACTAAAATTCCCGCAGTGTAGAGGGTCTTGACGCTCAGTTCGGGCGGCGTCCGGGACGTCTCGCAGGCCGGTGCGGCGACGGCGAGGGCCGCGCGGTGGCCGGGTGGCAGGTCGAGGTCGAGGAAGACCCACCCCCGGGTGGTCGGCGCCGGTCCCCTTCCGTCGGCGGCGGCATCGGCGGCCAGGCCCACGCACGCGCCGGCCAGTCCGCCGGGCAGCCCCGTACCGATGCCCTTCAGATACGCCTCCTTGCGCACCCAACAGCTGAGGAAGCCCTCCTCCCGCCGTGCGGGCGGCAGTTCGGCGAGTGCCGCGCGCTCGGCCGGATGCAGCCGGCGGATCATTCCGTCGAGCGGGCTGTCCGGGTGGCGGAAGGCCCGCGACTCGACGTCGATGCCGACGGGGGCCGCGGCGAGGGCCACGACGGCCAGGCCGCCCGAGCGGGACAGGGAGAACTCGACGGCCGGCTCCGCGGCTGCCAGCCTGGGTCGGCCGTGCCGCTCCGGGGGGGGGGGGGGGGGGGGGGGGGGGGGGGGGGGGTGGAGCGCGGGGGGGGGGGGGGGGGGGGGGATGGGGGCACCCCCCCCCCAAGAAGCGAGTCTCTTATCCCCCCCCGCCA